>JAFLKA010000001.1 GCA_022712735.1 Marinosulfonomonas sp.
ACGCGATTGGGAAAAGATCAGCCGCCATTTTCGTGCGACTCTGGATCAACAAATCCAGACACTGGAACAGTTGCGCGATAATCTGGATGGCTGCATTGGTTGCGGCTGTTTATCCCTAAAGAAATGTCGCCTCTACAACCCCGAAGATCGCGCCGCCCGCCTTGGGCCGGGGCCACGCTATGTGATGGGGGACCGACCTGCGGGTGTGGATTAGGTTTCGTCCCGCCACCTATTCACAATCGGATAGCGACGATCCAGCCAGAAGGAGCGCATGGTCAGACGTGGACCCGGAGCGGATTGGAAGCGTTTGTATTCCGAAATATAGAGCAGGTGCTCAACCTTCTTAACAACGGCACGATCAAACCCATCCGCCACCAGTTCGGCCACGGATTTTTCATCATCCACCAATCCCTTCAAGATCGCATCCAGAATGTCATAGGGCGGCAGGCTGTCGTCATCGCGCTGGTCCTCGCGCAATTCAGCCGTGGGTGGTTTATCGATCACCCGCGGCGGGATCACTTCGCCGGATGGCCCCATCATCCAGTCACGGTGATTGGCATTGCGCCACCGACAGGTCTCAAACACGCGAGTTTTATACATATCTTTGATCGGGTTATAGCCGCCCGCCATATCGCCATAAATAGTGGCATAGCCCACCGCGACCTCGGACTTATTGCCCGTGGTCAGCAGCATTTCACCGAATTTGTTGGACAGCGCCATCAACAGCAGCCCGCGCAGGCGCGACTGGATGTTTTCTTCGGTGGTGTCAAATTTAGTGCCCTCGAACAACGGGGCAAGGGTGTTGGTGATCGCGGCGCGGCCCTCGGCAATTGGCACGAAATCATAGCGACAGCCAAGGTTCTCGGCGATTTCTTTGGCATCCTCCAGCGAGGATTCCGAGGTATATTCCGACGGCAGCATCACACAGCGCACATTCTCAGCGCCAAGCGCATCGGTGGCAATGGTCGCCACAATCGCACTGTCAATGCCGCCCGACATGCCCAGCAAAATCTGCTTGAATCCGGTTTTGCGCATGTAGTCGCGCAATGCCATCACCATAACGTGGTAATCCTGCTCCAATGCGTCGGGTTGTGGGGCCAGCTCGCCCGCCTCGGCCTGCCACCCATCAGCGGTGCGCAGAAAATCGACATGGGTGATCGCCTGATCAAAGGCGGGCATTTGCACAGCCAATCCGCCACCACGGTTCAACACGAATGACGCCCCGTCAAATACCTGATCATCCTGGCCGCCGATCATATTCAGATAGATCAGCGGCAATCCGGTTTCGACCACGCGGGCCACCATGTGGTTCATCCGCACCATTAGTTTATCGCGGTAATAGGGCGACCCGTTGGGCACCAGCAGGATTTCGGCACCGGTTTCGGCCAGTGTTTCGCAGACCTCTTCGGCATGCCATGCATCTTCGCAAATCGGCGAGCCGATCCGAACGGGGCCAACCGAATAAGGCCCTTGTTCGGGGCCAACGTCATACAGGCGCACCTCGTCAAACACGGTTTCATTGGGCAATTTCTGTTTCAGAACGCGGGCGGTGATTTTGCCGCCTTCTAGGATGTAATAAGCATTATATAGTTTGTCCCCGACAGCATACGGCCCCCCAATGCCCAGCGCCGGACCATCGGCGCAATCCAGCGCCAACTGGTCAATATGCGCCATCGCATCCGCCGTGAACGCGGGCTTCATCACCAGATCCTGCACTTGATAGCCAGTGATAAACATCTCGGTCAGCGCCACCATATCGGCCCCCGCCGCGCGGCCCTGCTCCCACGCCTCAAACGCCTTGGCGGCGTTATCAGACAGCGCCCCAACCGTCGGGTTTAGCTGTGCCAGCGTCAGGCGAAATTTGTCAGACATGTGCGTTTCCTACTCTTCACAGGTGGATTTATTAGCAGAGTTACGCCGAAGTGAAAGCCACAACCGCGCGAAAGGCGTTGTCAGAGCCACCTTGCTCTACTAAGTTCCTTAACCAACAGACATAGGGGGCTGATGTGTTTACAACCAAAGCAGCGATGAAGAGTTTTCGTGCCGCAACCACCGGATTGGCGCTAACCATAGCCGCCACGAGCATGGGTTATGCCCAGAACACCGGCGCCGTTGAAACCAAGCAATATGATGATGGCGGCATCTATGAGGGCACGTTCAAGGACGGCAAGCAGCACGGTACCGGCACCTATCGTTTGCCCAGCGGCTATGAATACAATGGCGAATGGGTGGATGGTGAAATCAGGGGCCAGGGCGCGGCCAAGTTTCCGAATGGTTCAGTCTACTCCGGCACGTTCATCAAGGGGAAACCCGAAGGTTTTGGCAAAATCGTCTTTGCCGATGGCGGCAGTTACGAGGGCGATTGGGTCAATGGTATAATCACCGGCAATGGTATCCGGCTCTATGCGAACGGCGTGCAATACGAGGGCGGGTTTCGCAATGCGTTGCACCACGGTGTCGGCACCATGAAAAGCCCGAATGGATATATCTATCAGGGCGAATGGGCCAACGGTATCAAGGTAGGCACCGGCAAGATCACCTATCCCGATAAATCCGTCTATCAGGGCACATTGGTCAACGGAAACCGCGAGGGCACAGGGACCCTGACAATGACCGACGGGACAACCTATGTCGGCGACTGGAAAGACAGCAAATTCAACGGCAGCGGTAAATTGACCCTGCCAAACGGCGATATTTACAACGGTAGTTTTATGGACAGCCAGCGGCATGGAACAGGGCGGATGATCTATGTCAACGGCGACAGCTATGATGGCGGGTTCACCAATGATAACCGCCACGGCCAAGGCACCTTTATCAGCACCGATGGCTATCAATATGTTGGCGGATGGATAGGGGGGCGCATCGAGGGCACGGGCGAGGCCACCTACCCTGACGGGTCAGTCTATACCGGCCAGTTCAAGGACAGCATGCCCGAGGGCGTGGGCAAAATCACCTATCCGGATGGCGGCAGCTATGACGGTGGCTGGGTGACGGGTGTGACCGAAGGCAAGGGTATCGCACGCTATAAGAACGGGATGGTCTACGAGGGCGAATTTCTGGATGCGAAATTCCACGGCCAAGGCAAGACGACCGAACCGAACGGGTATCAATACGATGGCGGTTGGCTAAACGGCCAGCGCCACGGCACAGGAACCGCCACCTATGAGGATGGTGCAACCTATAGCGGCGGATTTGTGAATGGCCGGCGCGAAGGTCAGGGTGAAATGGTTATGGCGGACGGGTTTAAATATGCGGGCGGCTGGAAGGCTGGTAAATTTGATGGCAAAGGCATTGCAACCTACGTCAACGGCGACATTTACGAGGGCACGTTCACCGCTGGCAAACGTCAGGGTCAAGGCACCATGCGCTATGCGGCTACGGG
>JAFLKA010000002.1 GCA_022712735.1 Marinosulfonomonas sp.
TTGGCGGCGCTGTTTCCTGACAGGGTTTTGACATAAGCAGCAACAAATCACATGGGCACCGCTCACGGAGCAAGCCCCGTCCTGATAATTGGCAATAAAGTGACGATTATCAGGATGGGGCCGAATTGTGGAATGCTTAACGGCTCGCCTTCAGCATCCCTTTCGCCGTTTCCACGCTTGTTACCACATGGGTGACATAGCCACCTGCAATCGCCGCCAGCATCGGGCGCACCTTGTCCGCGCCAACAGACACCAGCAGGCCCATATCCAGCCCCAGCAGTTTGTCCAGCTCGACCCCGATCATCCGGTCGTCCAGATCCCCGGGGATGAAACGACCCTCGGCATCAATGAACCGACCGCACAGAACGCCGGCGGCACCTTGGCTGATGTACCAGTCCGGATCGGAATGGCTGGCCACCCCGCTGCCCACTATGTGACTGCTGTGATCAACTGATCCAGCCGCAAATATCGCTTTGTTACAGTGGCTTAAAGCGTCTATTTGATCCTTGATAATTGGTTCCGCCCGCAGGCGCGCGGCCAAATCGGGATCAGACAGAACCGCGGGTGCGTGCAGGTTGATCACCTTGGCCCCCAGCCGTTGGGCCAAATGCGCGGAACATATTTCAGCCGTGAACCCGTAAGGCGTGGCCATTGAGCCGACCAATTGCGACACCGTGATGTTTTCGGTCTGGGTCTGCGCCATCGCCTCGGCCACCTCGTACACGGTACGCCCCCACGACACCCCTAAACGGTCGCCGGAGTGCAGCAGGCTGGGCAACCATTCCGCCGCCCCACGGGCAACCCGCAACAGGCATTCTTCCTCGCTGCCTGTGCCGTCGGGCACCACATAGGCCGCCGTCAGGCCAAATTTTTCGCGCAATTCCTGCGCCAGACGATGGGTGGTAAAGGCGCGCGGGTCCAGAGAGATGCGGATAAACCCGCGCTCCTTGGCCTCTTGCAGGTAATTTACTACGGTGGCCCGTGATACCCCTAAGTGCGCCGCGATATCCGTCTGGTTCAACCCGTCATGGTAATACAGCCACGCCGCCTCGATCACGATGCTTTCGCCGGAAACTTGTCCCGAAGGTCTTCTGCGTGTCACTGTTGCCATTTCGCTTCCTTTTTTATATTTGACACCGTATGCTGACAATTGTCAAAACCAATTGTCGAAACATGGTCCGTTCGCGCGGCCAATCCGAATATTCAAATTACATAGGTGTGTCATGGTTGCAAACCGTTGGAACGAAAACGAGTCGAAAAATCTGGGGACAGAGGCGGGGGATGATCCGGCGGATCAGGCCTTGGCGGTGCAGGCTTATGCCTCGCGGCTGCTGGGTGCGGACATGACGCTGGTGCAGCATGGCGGCGGCAACACATCGTGCAAGGTCACGCGCACGGATTTGTTCGGCGCGGACATTGCAGTGCTGCATATCAAGGGCAGCGGTCATGATCTGGCATCTATTGATGCCGCTGGAATGCCCGCAGTGCGGTTAGAGCCATTGCTGGCCCTGCGCTCGCTTGACGGGTTGTCGGACGAGGATATGGTCAACACCGTGCGCTGCAACATGCTGGACACCAGCGGGCCGACCCCGTCGGTGGAAATCCTGCTGCACGCCTATCTGCCGCACGCCCATATTAACCACACCCACGCAACCGCGATGCTGGCCATTGCTGATTTGCCAAATGCGGCCGAAGTGGTGCAGGAAATCTTTGGCGGCAAAGTGGCTGTCGTGCCGTTTCACATGCCCGGTTTTGCTTTGGGCAAGGCCGCTGCCGAGGTGTATGAGGCGAACCCGGATGTCGAAGGGTTGCTGTTGCTTAATCATGGGCATTTTACCTTTGCTGGCGATGCCAAGACGGCGTATGATCTGATGATCACCCATGTGAATATGGTCCAGGAATGGCTCGAGGGTAAAAGCGGCAAGGCATTGAAGTCTTCGGGTCCGGCTGATCCTGCGATGGAGGCCAAAGCGATTGACCTGATGCCGGTTTTGCGCGGCATTCTGGGTGAACGCCGCGCGCAGTTCCTTGGCAATCGTGATGCGTTCATGCCGGTGATGGATTTGCGGGCAGGGGAAAACGTGCAGGAGTTTTTTGCCCGTTCCGATGTCGAGGAACTGGCCAAGCGCGGCGTGGCAACACCCGATCACGTGATCCGTACCAAGAATTTCCCGCTGGTGCTGAATGCCAGGACCTTGGCAGACGGCAATGATGCTATTGGCGCGGCTGTTGACGCCTACATCGCTGATTACACTGACTATTTCACCCGCAACAACACCCGTGTTGGCGGCGGAAAAACCCTACTGAATCCTGTGCCTGATGTGGCTTGGGTTGAAGGCGTGGGCATCATCGGCATGGGTGCAAACGCCACCGAGGCCCGCATCGCCGCCGATCTGGCCGAGCAAAATATCGCCGCGATGAGCAATGGCGAGGATTGCGGCGGCTTCCATCCTGTGGGCGAGCAGGATCTGTTCGATATGGAATACTGGTCGCTGGAACAGGCCAAACTGCCCAGCCGCAATTATTCACGTTTTGCCGGTCATGTGGTGATGGTGACGGGTGGTGGTGGCGCCATCGGGCTGGCCACGGCACAGGCTTTTGCCGATCTTGGGGCCAATATCTTTCTGGTTGACCTGGGCGAGGAGGCGCTGGCTAAAGGTTTGACTGCCCTAGGTCCTGATCATGATGGTATCGCGCTCGATATCACCGCTGACGGTGCCGCTGGCAAGGCAGTCAAGGCTTGCACCGCGCGGTTTGGCGGGCTGGATATTCTGGTCTCCAATGCAGGGGCGGCGTGGACTGGTGAAATGATCGGTCTGGATGATGCGCTGCTGCGTAAAAGCTTCGAGTTGAATTTCTTTGCCCATCAAACCTTCTCAAAAGCGGCCGCACAGGTTTTCGAGATCCAAAATCGAGGCGGCCAACTGCTCTACAACGTCTCCAAACAGGCGGTGAACCCGGGCAAAGGCTTTGGCGCTTACGGCCTGCCAAAGGCCGCCACCTTCTTTCTGCTGCGACAACTGGCGCTGGAGCTGGGTCCAATGGGCGTTCGGGTCAACGGCATCAATGCCGACCGCATCCGTTCCGGCCTGCTGGACGATGAATTCATCAAGGAACGCGCCAAGGCCCGCGGCATTGACGAGGGCACCTATATGGCTGGCAACCTGATCCGCCGCGAGGTCGAAGCCCGCCATGTGGCCGACGCCTTTGTGGCGCTGGCGCTGGCGGAACGCACAACGGCGCATGTGATGACGGTGGACGGCGGCAATATCGAGGCCGCCCTGAGGTAAAGGAATAGAGGTTACCTTCACCTTCTTCTTTTCCAAAGAGCAATTTGCATAAACCGGAATCGGAATTCACCCCAAGAGTGGGCGAATTCCGATGCTCTTTTTGGGTTCAATGCAAAGCGCTCGTAATACCTGCGCCGCAGGCACTGCGTTTTCCCCGTCAGGGGGAAACGCTTGGGGCGACGCCGTAAGGCGGCGCAAACCAATTACAAACAACACTCCGTGTCGCCAATGTGTGCACCAATGTCGCGGATTACTTTTGCCAGTCGCAAGAATACGTGTAACTAATTCTTGAATTAACACGGAATGGGGCAGACACTCGCTCCTGAACAAATGCGTTGGGGCAAAGAACATGGCCAAAGACGAACAAAACGGCGTCTGGAAATCGGGACGGGGCAAGGGGCGGCATACGCCAAAGGGCCGCCAGCTGGATGACAATGCCGCAAACGATGTCCGCTCGCTGATTGCGCCGGGTCAAATGGTGCGCGATATGCTGATCGAAAACCTGCATGTCCTGCAGGACGCCTACGGCCACCTGTCCGCCGCCCACCTTTGTGCGCTGGCCGAGGAAATGCGCCTTTCTATGGCCGAAGTCTACGAGGTCGCCAGTTTCTACGCCCATTTCGATGTGGTGAAAGAGGACGAAACCCCGCCACCTACGCTAACCATCCGTGTTTGCGACAGCCTGTCCTGCGAAATGGCAGGGGCACAACAGTTAATGGCTGCGTTAAAGGACGGCTTGGATGCCAGCGAGGTCCGCGTTCTGCGCGCCCCTTGTATGGGCCGTTGCGATACGGCCCCTGTGTTGGAGCTGGGTCATAATCACATCGATCACGCCACGCTCAAAAAGGTCAACGCGGCGATTGCAGCGGGGGACACCCACGCGCATGTGCCGGACTATGAGGATTACGCGGCTTATGTTGCGGCTGGCGGTTACACCGAGCTAAAGCAGTTGCGCGATGCGGGAAATTGGGAAGATGTGCAAGCGAAAATCCTTGCCTCCGGCCTGCGCGGTCTTGGCGGGGCGGGCTTTCCGTCCGGCACCAAATGGGGCTTTGTGCGCGGCAATGCGGGCCCACGTTATCTGGCGGTGAATGGCGACGAGGGCGAACCCGGCACCTTCAAGGATCGTTACTATCTGGAACGCACCCCCCATCTGATGCTGGAAGGCATGTTGATCGCCGCTTGGGCCGTTGACGCGCAGCGTTGCTATATCTATATGCGCGATGAATATCCTGCCGTGATCGATATATTAAAGCGTGAAATCAGTATCTTGGAGGCCGAAGGTGTTGTGAATAAAGGCTTCATTGACTTGCGTCGTGGCGCCGGTGCCTACATCTGCGGCGAAGAAAGCGCGATGATCGAAAGCATCGAGGGCAAACGCGGCATGCCGCGTCACCGTCCGCCGTTTGTGGCCGAAGTCGGCCTGTTTGGACAACCGACACTGGTGCATAATGTCGAAACCCTGCACTGGGTGGCGCGGGTTTGCCGCGAGGGGCCAGAGGTGCTGAATTCGGTCGAGCATAATGGCCGCAAAGGCCTACGCAGCTATTCGGTCTCGGGGCGGGTGAAAAACGCCGGCGTGCATCTGTTGCCCGCTGGCTCCACCATCACCGACATCATCACTGCCGCCGGCGGCATGCTGGAGGGCCACACATTCATGGCCTATCAGCCCGGTGGCCCATCCTCGGGCCTGTTGCCCGCCAGCATTGACGACACCCCGCTGGATTTTGACACCCTGCAACCGCATGGCACCTTTATCGGGTCCGCCGCCGTGGTGGTCCTGTCTGATCAGGACAGTGCCCGCGCCGCCGCCCTGAACATGCTGCGGTTCTTTGAGGATGAAAGCTGTGGCCAATGCACGCCGTGCCGCGTGGGGTGCGAGAAAGCGGTGAAACTGATGCAGGTCGAGGTCTGGGACCAACCGCTGCTTGAGGAAATCTGCACGGCAATGGCGGATGCCTCAATCTGCGGGCTGGGGCAGGCGGCGCCGAATGCGATCCGCCTGACGATGAAACATTTCAACGGCGAGGTGTCCTGATGACCGAGGCGATCACATTTACGCTGAACGGCGAACAGGTCACGGCCGAAAGCGGCGAAAGCATCTGGGAAGTGGCCAACGGACGCGGGTTGATCATCCCGCACCTCTGTCACAAACCCGCCAAAGGCTATCGACCCGACGGCAACTGCCGCGCCTGCATGGTTGAAATCGAGGGCGAGCGCACCTTGGCCGCTTCCTGCATCCGCACTCCGACAGATGGCATGGTCGTAACCACCGATTCTGCCCGCGCCAAAACGGCCCGCAAGATGGTGATCGAAATGTTGGTGACGGATCAACCCACACAGGATATCGCGCACGATAAATCTTCGCATTTCTGGGATATGGCCGCGCTTGAAAATGTCACAGACAGCCGCCTGCCAAAACTTGAAATCACCCGCATTCCATCACTTGATGACAGCCATGTTGCGATGCGGGTGAACCTTGATGCCTGCATCCAGTGCAACCTGTGCGTTCGGGCCTGCCGAGAGGTGCAGGTCAACGATGTGATCGGCATGGCGGGGCGCGGCCATGACGTCTGGCCGGTGTTTGATATGGATGACCCGATGGGCGATAGCACCTGCGTGGCCTGCGGCGAATGTGTGCAGGCCTGCCCGACAGGGGCGTTGATGCCCGCCACGGTGCTTGATGATGCAGGCCACGGCGACAGTGCCGATTTTGACAGCGAAGTTGCCAGCATATGCCCGTTCTGCGGCGTTGGCTGCCAGATTTCGCTGAAAATCAAAGACGGGCAGGTGAAATATGTCGAGGGACTGGATGGCCCCGCGAATGAGGGGCGTTTATGCGTCAAAGGGCGCTTTGGTTTTGATTACATCCACCACAATCATCGGATAACCAAACCACTGATCCGGCGTGATGACGCGCCCGCCAAGGGGCTGAATGTGGATCCGTCCAACCCGCTGAGCCATTTCCGCGAGGCCACTTGGGACGAGGCGCTGGATGCTGCCGCCAATGGTCTGGCGCATCTGCGTGATACTTCAGGTGGCGAGGCAGTGGCCGGTTTTGGCTCGGCCAAATGCACCGATGAAGAAGCCTAACTGTTCCAGA
>JAFLKA010000436.1 GCA_022712735.1 Marinosulfonomonas sp.
GCGCTCGCCCGTCAGCCAGCGGTCCCAGCCCATTTGCACACCAGCCTCGACCGCGACCCGAACCGGCCCACCGGGCAGGATGCGTTTGCGATAACGCTCTTCTTGTTCGGCGAACAGCTCCATGCATGGCATCGAAACGACGCGAGTGCCAATGCCCTCGGCTTGCAGCAGATCACGCGCCGCTAGCGCAATTTCCACCTCGGAGCCCGTGGCGATGATGATCGCTTGGCGTTTGTCCACGGCGTCAGCCAAAACGTAAGCGCCCAAAGCGGCCAGATTTTTGGTTTTATGTTCCAGACGCACGGTTGGCAGTCCTTGGCGGGACAGGGCCAGCACCGAGGGGGTTTCTTTGGTGGTCAGCGCGATCTCCCAGCATTCCGCAGTTTCCACCGTATCGGCGGGGCGGAACACATAGGTGTTCGGCGTGGCGCGCGAAATCGCCAGATGCTCGACCGGCTGGTGGGTTGGGCCGTCTTCACCCAGACCAATGCTGTCATGGCTCATCACGTAAACCGTCGGCACCCGCATCAGGGCTGATAGGCGCATCGCACCACGCGCGTAATCGGTGAAACACATGAAAGTGCCGCCGTAAGGGCGGATGCCACCGTGCAGCACCATGCCGTTCATTGCGGCTGCCATGCCGTGCTCGCGAATGCCGTAATAGATGTAGCGACCGCCACGATTTTCGGGGTCAAACACGCCCATGTCGCCGGTTTTGGTCAGGTTTGATCCGGTCAGATCGGCTGATCCGCCAACGGTTTCGGTGGTAAAGGCGTTCACCACCTCAAGCACCATTTCGCTGGATTTGCGGGTGGCGACCTTTGGCGCCTCGTCGGTGATCTGTTTTTTCAGCGCCTTGATGGTGGCCGACAGCTTCTTATGTGGCTCTAGCGCATAGGCGCGGGCAAATTCGCGCTGTTTGTTGCCCGGGATGGTTAGGAGGCGCGCTTCCCAATCGGCACGTTCCGTGGCACCGCGCGACCCAATCGCTTCCCATTGCGCTTTGATGTCAGCGGGGATGGTGAAGGCGGGGGCGGTCCAGCCATATCCGGCTTTGGTGTCGGAAATCAGCTGCGGATCCGTCAGCGCACCGTGACCCTTTGAGGTATCCTGCGCGCTTGACCCCAAGGCGATATGGGTTTTGCAGGCGATCATCGATGGTTTTTTGGTTTTCTTGGCCGCCGTGAGGGCCGCGTCAATTGCCACAGGGTCATGCCCGTCACATTCAAACACTGACCAGCCCGAAGCGCGGAACCGCATCATTTGATCGGTGCGATCAGACAGGGCCACCGTGCCATCAATGGTGATGCCGTTGTTGTCCCACAGCACAATCAGTTTGCCCAACTCGTGACGACCCGCCAGCCCAAGGGCTTCTTGCGAAATGCCTTCCATCAGACAGCCATCACCGGCGATCACATAGGTATGGTGATCGACAACTTTCTTGCCATAGCGTGCACGCTGGATTTCTTCGGCAATGGCAAAGCCAACCGCGTTGGAAAGCCCCTGACCCAGCGGACCGGTGGTGGTTTCAACACCTTCCATATGGCCATATTCAGGGTGGCCCGCCGTGCGCGCGCCCCATTGGCGGAAATTCTTGATCTCATCCAGCGTCGCCTGTTTGTAACCTGTCAGGTGCAACAGGGAATAAATCAGCATCGAGCCGTGGCCCGCCGACAGGATGAAACGGTCACGATCCGGCCAGTTCGGAGCCGAGGCGTCAAACTTTAGATGCTTTTCAAACAGTACCGTGGCGACATCGGCCATGCCCATCGGCATACCGGAGTGGCCGGAATTTGCCGCAGCAATCGCGTCCAGCGTCAGCGTGCGGATGGCGGCGGCCCGCATCCAGTGATCGGGGTGGTTTTTGCGCAAAGTCTGAATATCCACGGCTGTTTTCCTTATCTGGCTGAAACTTACCCTGTGGTGATAACAGCGCCAGATCAAAGATCAAGCGGGGTGGCTAAGGTATTGAGCCAAAAGGGGGGGCGCAATTGGGTGTGCCATTGGTTAAACTTGTAACAAGATTGTTTTATGCCCGATTCGTATGCGGGTAATCGGGTGGGTTTGTTGATTGAGGAGACAGGCATAGTGAGCGATATTGCAGAATTGGAACGCCGGATCACGGCAGCGCTGGAACGGATTAGCACCGGAGTGGACGGTTTGGGTGCCGCATCAGGTAGCGAGGATGCGGACGCATCGGCCGCGCTGAATGAGGCGCTCGAGACCGAGAAACTGGCCAATGCCCAGCTGGAAGAACGCGTCAGCGCAATCAAAGAAAAGCAGGAAACCACCATCAAAAAGATGGACGAGAAGATTAAACAGCTGACCACGGATTTGAGCAAAAAAGAAGCCGATGCAAAGAAGCTGTTGAATGTGAACGCCCAGTTGCGCGAAAGCAATGATGCCCTGCGCGCGGCCAACGAGAGCGGGGTGGGGGACGCGCATCTGATCAACAAGGCAATGCAGACCGATCTGGAAGCGCTACGCGAAACCCGCAAAGGCGATCTGGCCGAGTTGGAAACCATAATGTCCGAATTGAAACCACTGATCGGGGGGGGCGCGTAATGCCAGAGACAGAAATCAAAATTGGCGGCCGCAATTTTACCGTATCCTGTCAGGATGGCGAAGAGCATTTCCTGCATTCCGCTGCCAAACTGCTGGATGCCGAAGCCACGGTTCTGACATCGCAAATCGGGCGGATGCCCGAACCGCGCATGTTGTTGATGGCGGGTCTGATGCTGGCGGATAAAACCGCAGGCCTTGAAGAAAAGCTGCAAGAGGTCGAGGGCAAGCTGGGTGCCCAAGAAGCCTTGATCGAGGAAATGCGCAGCAAACCTGCCCCTGATCCCGAGCGCATCGAGGTGGCGGTGATCCCGCCGGTTGTGACCGATACATTGGCCGAGCTGGCGGCCCGCACCGAGGCATTGGCCGACAAGGTCGAGGAAAAGGTGGCGGCGAAATAATCAGCGGCGGCGCAGATGCAGGCGAAGGCGCAATAGCCGCCCGTCCGTGATTGCCAAGCCAAAGGCGATGCACAAAAACCCAAGACCGGTGGTTGGCGTCAGGGTTTCGCCCAGAAACACCCAGCCTAATCCTGTGGCAAAGGGCGGTATCATCAGGGTGACCAGCATCAGATTTGCTGCACCTGCGCGTCGTAAGATGCTGAAATATAACAGATAAGCCGTCGCAGTGGCCAGCCACGACAGGCCAAGCAACGCCCGCCAGACCGGCGCGGTGTAGTTGAATTCAGGCCAACCATCATGGATGATAGCAATCGGCAGCATCCAGATAACGGCACAGCTGACCATGCCAAATGCGTTTATTTCGGGCGCTATGTCTTTCAGGAATACCTTGCCCCAAACGCTGGCCAGCGAATAGGACAGGGCGGCCCCCAACACCGCCAGCTGCGCCAGATTGCGCAAGTCAAACCCGCGCATGGCCTCGGGGCCCATAACCACCATCACTCCGATAACCCCGACGCCAGCCCCGACGATTTTTCGCCGTGTTAATGGCTCGTCCGCCAACAGCATGCCCGCGACAACGGCTCCGAAAACAGCGGTGGTGGCATTCAGGATCGACGCGGTGCCGCCGGTGATGTGGGTTTGGCCCCAAAGGATCAATGAGAACGGAATCGCGTTGTTCAGCGCCCCCATGCCCATATAGGCGGCCCAAATACGGGGTGAGCGGGGTAATTTCAGACCTTTCCACCAGATGAAAACCGCAAGGGCCGGAACCGCCAGCGCGACGCGAAACAACACGATAGTCATGGCGGGCATTTGTTGCAGGGCGACCTCGGCCCAGTAGAATGACCCACCCCAAAGGGCTGCCAGAACCAGGATCATGCCCCACGTCAGATTGTTCATTACCGGTGTCATATTGCGCCCTCTTGGTTCGGGCCAGATTGAATTTATTTAGTCCGGTTTGCGACCCGTTTCATGACAAATTGTCAGGGATCGCAATAGAAAACGGCAATTAACCCGTCAGCAATGCTTTGCACCTATCAAGGACGTGATTTTCACAAAGGATTTCACCGTTGGGTTTTATCGAGAAGAGAAACGAGCGTCGTCCGGCCACCGGCGGCGCACCTTTTTATGCTGGAGAAATGTTTTTCTCGCGCACGGATCAGCGCGGGGTCATTCTGGCCGCCAATTACATATTCCGGCGCGTTTCCGGATATGACTGGGATGACCTGCTGGGCGCCCCCCATAAACTGATCCGCCATCCTGATATGCCAAAGGCGGTGTTCTGGCTGTTCTGGGACAGCTTGAAACGCGGAGAACCCATTGGCGCATATGTGAAAAACAAGGCGCGGGATGGGTTGTATTACTGGGTCTATGCGGTGGCGATGCCGTTTCAGGACGGGTATTTGTCAGTCCGAATCAAGCCAAGCAGTGATTTGCTGCGGGTAATCGAAAAAAAATATGAAACCCTGCGTGCGACCGAAATTGAGGATGGTATATCGCCTGAGGAAAGCGCTGACATTTTGTTGCAGCGATTGCAGGCGCTTGGCTATGCTGACTATCCAGCATTTGCCAGCGCTGCTTTGGCACAGGAGCTTGCATCGCGCGATGAGGTGTTGGAAAATCCGCAAAACCCCGCAACGGAACAATTTGCAAATATGATTACCGCTGCCACCGCGTTGCAGGATGAAACAGTTACGCTTTCCGCCGGATTTGATGGGATCAGCACGGTGCCCACCAACATGCGGATCATCGCGGCACGGTTGGAGCCATCTGGCGGCGCGGTCAGTTCATTGGCGCAGAACTATTGGGAAATGTCCGAGGAAATGCAGCGCTGGTTTCAAGAATACATCAACAGCACAAGCAGTGATTTTACTGCAATACGCCGCACATTGGATACCAGCCGTTTTTTATGTGGAACGGCGAGGATACTGACCGAGACAGCCGCGATATTTTTCAAGGAACGCCGCGCGTTGGGCGGGACAGATGCTGGATTGGAAAAACGTCAAATGAATGATCTGGCCGCGCAGTATGTCGACAAGGCCAAGGCGGGATTGCATCAGGTCGCGGATGAAGCGCACCGTATATTGCAGGCGATTGAAATGATGCGCCGCTTTACACTGGGGCTCAGCTCGACTCGCGTGATGTGCAATATTGAAAGTGCGCGTTTGCCAAATGGTGGCGGTAGCCTGGTTGATGTGATCAATCAGCTTGGCGTGTTTCAGGGGAACCTGATGTGCCAATTGGACCAGATCGAGGCGCAGAGCCATCTGATAGAGGAATATGCGCAAGTCTTGATAAGCAACAAGGGCGGAACATTGCCCCGCCCTGAGTTCGATCTGCAATCAAAAGAGCAGGCCTAGCCGTTGGCTTCGCGGATTTTGTCAGCCGCGTCTTTGTTGTAGGAAACGCCTTCTTTGTCGAACATCTGGTCCAGCTCGCCCGACAGGGTCATTTCCGTTATAATGTCACAGCCGCCAACAAACTCGCCTTTGATGTATAGCTGCGGTATGGTTGGCCAGTCGGAATAATCCTTGATGCCCTGACGGATGCCCTCATCTGCCAGCACGTTTACATCGGCAAATTCAACGCCCATGAAATTCAGCACTCCGGCCACGCGGCTGGAAAAGCCACATTGCGGCGCGTCTTTGGTGCCCTTCATGAACAGGACCACATCATTGGCGGTTACAGTGTCTTTGATCTGTGTTGTTGCGTCGCTCATTTTTCATCTCCAGTTGTCCGCGTCGGCGGTGTGTCTATATTTTTGCGGGTCCGCTTGTTCACTTTTTTTGTCCAGAACTGCATATCTCGCGCACCCATCGCGGCGGCTGATTTGTTGCCCCGTTCCGACATACGGACCACATCCATGTCGATTTCTTCCATGCCCAATTCGGGCTTTTCATAGTCTTCGTCGTTCACTTCGTCGCCCAGAAACTGTTCCGCCAGTGACATGCGGACGCGGCCCCGTTTGACATACATCTCGATCAGGATTGCAATAACAACAAGCGCAATAATACCCAATAGGATGCTTTGCCACAGGGGGAGCGACAGGGCCATGGTATTTACTCCGGAACCTTGGTGGTCAGGGCCAGCGCGTGTAAATCACCCGACGGGCCATCCATCTTGCCCTTCAGTGACGCATAAACCGCGCGTTGTTGTTGCACACGGTTCTGGCCACGGAAACTTTCATCCACCACTTCTGCGGCCCAATGATTGCCGTCGCCAGCCAGATCGGTGATGGTGATTTTCGCATCCGGAAACGCGGCGCGTATCAGGTCTTCGATTTCGTGGGCTTGCATGGCCATGGGCGTTATTCCTTTTACGGCGAGTTACCTAGTATTTAAGTCGGGATTATGAGTCATGCAAGGGGTGAGCGGTATTGGGCGCACCGGAAGACTAGACCACAGATGCTTCAAAGCTGTTGCGGAAAGTCTCGGACAACTCCGACAAGGGTGCGGATACGCCCCCGAAGGTTACGCTATCGCCGCCAAAACGCCCCACCGTCATGATCGGCACACCTGCTGTGCTGGCCGCAATCATCAAGGCTTCGGCCTGATCAAAGTTGCAGGCGATCAGATACCGCGCCTGATCTTCGCCAAACAGGGTCGGGGTGTCGGATGC
The DNA here is from genome assembly GCA_022712735.1 of Marinosulfonomonas sp. The sequence goes on from JAFLKA010000436.1 coordinate 6,582, forward strand.
GTCCAGCGTGACGCCCACGCCCGCGACCTCGGCCATCTCGAACGCGGCCAATGCCAACCCGCCATCCGACAGGTCGGTCACGGATTTGATCATGTCGCGGTTGGCGCGGATGAAAACACCTGCGCGGCGCTCGGCCTCTAGGTCCACATGCGGCGCGTCGCCATCTTCACGATTGAACACTTCGGCCAGCAGGGCGGATTGCCCCAGATGCCCATGCGTTTCACCGATCAGCAAGGCCACATGGCCGTCGCGGGCATCACCGGTGATCATATCGTCGATATGATCAATCAACCCGACCGCGCCAATGGTGGGGGTGGGCAGAATGCCGGTGCCGTCGGTTTCATTATAGAGCGAAACATTGCCCGAAACGATCGGCATATTCAGCGCCGAAACGGCCTCGGAAATGCCTTTGATCGCGCCGACAAACTGGCCCATAATCTCGGGTTTTTCGGGGTTGCCGAAATTCATATTGTCGGTGGTGGCCAGCGGGGTTGCGCCCACGGCGCATAGATTGCGGTAGGCCTCGGCCACGGCTTGTTTGCCGCCTTCAAACGGGTTTGCCATCACGTAACGCGGGGTGACGTCCGATGTGAACGCCAGCGCCTTGTTGGTGCCATGCACCCGCACCACGCCAGCCCCGATGCCGGGAACGATGGCGGAATCCGCCATCACCATGGTGTCGTATTGCTCGTATACCCACTGTTTTGATGCGTAATTGGGCGAGGAGATCAGCCCCCGCAGCCCGTCGATGGGATCAATCTCGGGCACATCGGCCAGCGGTTCCGCGGGTGGGGTTTCCACCCACGGGCGGTCATATTCCGGCGCATTGCCAGACAGCGCTTTTAGCGGCAGGTCAGCCTTTAACTCGTTGCCATGCATGATGATGAAACGATCCTCGGCGATGGTCTCGCCGACGATGGCAAAATCCAGATCCCATTTATCGAACACCGCTTTGGCCTCTGCCTCGAGTTCGGGTTTCAGAACCATCAACATGCGTTCTTGGGATTCCGACAGCATCATC
>JAFLKA010000003.1 GCA_022712735.1 Marinosulfonomonas sp.
ACAAAATGTGCCTAACCTTGCGGATTCCGATCTGTCAAAACGCGGCACCAAGATCATTTCGGTCGACGATATCCGCTGGCACCGGCGCGACATTAAAACGGTGCAATTGCTGTATCCGTCGATGGCGAAAATGATGGCCAAAAAGGCCGGATGCGATGATGCTTGGCTGGTCGAGGATGGCCTTGTGACCGAGGGCACAAGCAACAACGCCTATATCGTCAAGGGCGGCAAAATCATCACCCGCCAGCTGTCAAACGACATCCTGCACGGCATCACCCGCGCCGCTGTTTTGCGGTTCGCAAAAGAGGCACAGATGGAGGTCGAGGAACGCAGTTTCAGCATTGAAGAAGCGCAGGGTGCGGACGAGGCGTTTACCACGTCGGCCAGCGCATTTGTGATGCCGGTGGTCGAGATTGACGGGGTGCAAATGGGCGACGGAACACCGGGGCCGGTGGCCAAAAGATTGCGCGAAATCTATCTGGAAGAAAGCCGTAAATCGGCAATATGATTTCCATATGAATCGCATATGAATTCCATATGACTCGCGAACGGTCGGTTTTGCGGCCGTTAACGGCTGTCTGGCAGGATCGGGTTTTACAATAGTGAGGCCCGAAAATGTTTAAGACAGAACACTTAAATGACCCGCATCCGATCAAACAGCCTGCGGGCCGCAAAGCCACGAAAACCGATCTGCGGTATTTGCAGGCCGCCACGGATTCACTGATGCGGTTGTACATGAGGGTTTACGGCGCGGAAATCATGTCGCTGCACGCACCCGAGAAGTGGGCCGAGCTGGAGGAGGCGTTTCATTGCGAGCCGAAAAAGGTTCGGGTGACGCTGCTGCTGGACGAACCTGTGGCCAAGTTTTTCCGGATGAAGGGGCGCGGGTATCAGGCGCTGGTCAATCAGGTGTTGCGCACCTATGCGGAACTGCGGCTGGCGCGGGTGCTGGAAGGGCCAGAGGATCGTGGGCCGAGTGGTGAGGCGTTGTAGCTTTGGGGAAAGTGGATATACACGCAGTAGTATCTTAGTAGAAAATACAGATTAGTAGGATTGCCATGGGAAATCTCAACGATCAGTTGATGGCGAGTCTTCAGCAGCTTGTGATGGACAATCTCCCCTATGATCGTGATGACAGAGATGTCGTGCGAGAACTTTCGGCTATGGCACCTTTCGATCTACTTATTTGCTGGTTGAACTGGACCCGACGCATGTTGCCTCCAAGGCCTCGACAGGTCTTGCAATCAAGGGAATTTGCGAAAAACCCTATCGTGCGACAGCGGCGCGCAGACATTGATGCATTGATCGAAAATATTCAGTCTGGTTTAGATTTGACCAAATATCTGAGTCGTGACGTGAAACATGGATATGTGAACACGAACAGAATGAAACCTCATCGACGGCAGGACCTAGATTTGATGTTGAGCGCGTGGGGCGTGCACCATCTTCACTTTTCGCAAGACGTTGAGACAGATGGTTTCGTAAAGCGCGACGGGGCGATCATCTTTGCCGTATTCCGTCCTGACCGAGCCTTTCTAATCGATATCATGTCCCACCAAGACTGGGCGAAGGAACATGTGGTCCGCGTGATGATGGACAATTGGGCCGATGAAGGCCTCGTTCACGAAATTCGGAATACGCGTGGGCTTTCGCGGTCTGTCAGTGACCAAGCTCGTCAGACGCTTCGCAATGGGTTGATAAATACTGCGCTTGAAATTAACGGGAGTGTGTACATGCCAGCAGGGGGCATGACCACGTCTGGGGCCAGCGTGGATACAGTCCAGCAAGCTGATCGCGTGATGGAAAGCATCGAAGCCTTCGCGCAGCTTTATGAGAAGAACCCTGATCAGATTATTAGCCAAGTAAGAGCGCATGGAGCAATTTGGCCTGAAGAGCCTACCTTCGTGGTGGAGTTCCGGCCAGACGCATATGGCATCATTGAACTGAAGACGCAGACATTTTTGAGACTTGGTCCGTGAGCTTCGTGCAGGGCCCCACTTTGGTATCCGCCAGCATCAATAATGCAAAACCTTGTGGATTTTCACCCTAGCTTCTGGGATCATCAATCAATGGTGTCGGCTTTGCCAACCGTTTCAGATCGTCCGGTTTGGTGATCTCGACGGTTTGCCCGTCGATGATAACCCCGTAGGGGCGCAAGGATTTTATGGCGCGGGACAGGTTTTCTGGCGTCATGCCCAAAACCGAGGCAAGGCGGCGTTTTTCGATCGACAGGGTGAACGTATCGGCCCCGCCGGTTTTTTTCTGCCACTTCAGCAGGTAGTTGGCCAGCCGCTCGATCGAGGTGCGCAGTTTGAGCCCTTTGACGCTTTTGATCACGCCGCGATAGCAATAGGCCAGCTCCATTACCACGGCGCGCGCGAACGCGTGGTCAATCTCGAACACATGGCGTACGTCCTCAGAAGGCAGCATGATCACGCGGGAGCGCTCCAACGTGCGGGCTGACATCAGGTTTGGCGCGTCGCGGATGGCGGCGGCCAGAATGAAGGTGGCGCCTTCGCGCAGGATGGTCATGGTGGATTCGCGCCCGCCCCAGTTGGCCAGCAATTCAACACTGCCATCCACAACGATGTGCAGAAAATCACAGGGGTCGCCCTCGATGATCAGTTCCATGTTTTGCGGGAAGGTTTGCACATAGGCGCCGCGCACCAGTTCGGCAAAACTGTCATCAGTCATTTCCTTGAACAAGGGAAGGCTGCGGATGGCTGGAATATCAGTGCTGCGCATGGAGAGACTCACCGGGTGACGATTGATATATATCAATCCAAAGTGCGGTAAATGTCAAGATCAGGGTGGCAAATTGTGCTACACTAGATAGAAATATTGCAGCGTTACGCACAACAATTGTTGGCAACATATTAATATCAATAGAAAAATAAACCTTATTGATCTGTGTCAAGATGTTGCTCTATTGGTTTCGCTATTCAAATAGCAATTGGGGACTCGGCTTGAGCTATATGCGCTAGTGCTGTGTCCCTTTCGAAAAGGGGACAGCAAATGGAATTACAAAACAAAGCAACCAGCCTTTGGGGAAATTTCTTCAAAGTGAATATGGTGCAGATCAGGACTTTCCACATGACGTGGTTTGCCTTTTTCGCATGCTTCTTTGCCTGGTTCGGCATCGCACCGATGATGATCATCGTGCGCGAGGAGCTGGGTCTGACGAAATCACAGGTCGGCTGGACCATCATCGCATCCGTTGCGGTGACAATCTTTGCGCGCCTGTTTATCGGCTGGTTGTGTGACCGGATCGGTCCGCGTCTGGCCTATACATGGCTGCTGGTTCTGGGCTCTTTGCCTGTGGCGGGCATCGGGCTTGCGGATGATTTTACGTCGTTCCTGCTGTTCCGGCTGGCCATCGGGGTGATCGGGGCGTCCTTTGTGATTACCCAGTATCATACGTCGGTCATGTTTGCGCCAAACGTGGTGGGCACGGCGAATGCGACATCCGCTGGCTGGGGTAACCTGGGTGGTGGTGTGACGCAGATCGTGATGCCGCTGATCTTTACCGGCTTTATCGTTGGTTTCAGTTTTACCGACGCCCAAGCGTGGCGCGCCTCTATGCTTCTGGTCGGGATCATCACATTCCTGATCGGGATCGCGTATTACTATCTGACGCAGGATGCGCCTGACGGGAACTACAAGGAATTGCGCGAAAAAGGCTTGTTGCCATCTAAAGACAAGGTGACAGGTGCGTATTTCAAGGCGATGGCGGATTACCGCGTTTGGTTGATGTTCGTGATCTACGGTGCCTGTTTTGGTATCGAGTTGTTGATTAACGGATCAATCGCGCTGTATTTCGTCGATTACTTTGGCTACTTCAAAGATATGCCGCTGGCCGAGGCTGCGGTGACCGCTGGTTTGATCGCGTCATTGTTTGGTCTGATGAACATCTTTGCCCGCACATTGGGCGGGATTTTTGGCGATAACTTTGCATCTCTGTGGGGTCTGAAGGGTCGCACAACCTGGCTGTTCATTGTGTTGCTGGGCGAAGGCCTTGCGCTGATGTTGTTCAGCCAGATGCCGATCCTGATGCTGGCCATTCCGACATTGATCATCTTCTCGCTGTTTACGCAGATGTCCGAGGGGGCGACCTATTCGGTGGTGCCGTTCGTCAATAAAAAAGCACTTGGCGCGGTTGCCGGTGTGGTTGGTGCGGGCGGTAACGCCGGTGCAGTTCTGGGTGGGTTCCTGCTGAAAAGCGAAGCCTATAACAACAACTGGGACGAGGCATACTTTGTTATCGGTATGATCGTCACCGGTGTTGCGTTCCTGGCGCTGTTCATCCGGTTCTCGCCCGAGAAAGAGGCCGAAGAGAAGGCACTGTTTGAATCCGCCAATATGGATATCTTGCAAGGTCGTGCAGATGAAGCAAATGCAGCACTGCTCCATTCGGTCGAGGTTGTTGCAGAATACAACCGCACACATGACGAGAAGATCAAAACAAGAAGCTAGATAAGTAAAAATAAAATGGCGGGCCATCGACGGCCCGCCCCAAATACTTACCCGAGGAGGGATAAAGTGGGACAAGATATTAGAAACTGGGACATTGAGGACGAGGGCTATTGGGCCTCGACCGGCAAGTCCATCGCGACGCGCAACCTGTGGATTTCGATCCCCAGCTTGCTGGTCGGTTTTGCCGTATGGCTATACTGGGGCATCATCGGGGTTCAGATGATCAACCTTGGTTTTTCTTTCGAGAAATCACAGCTGTTTACCCTTGGCGCCATTGCCGGTCTGACCGGTGCGACGCTGCGTATCCCTTCAACCTTTTTCATCCGAATAGCGGGGGGGCGAAATACGATCTTTTTCACCACCGCCCTGCTGATGATCCCTGCCATCGGCGCGGGTTACGCGCTGCAAGACCCGAATACGCCACTCTGGAAATTCCAGGTTCTGGCATTCTTGTCGGGTATCGGCGGCGGTAACTTCTCCTCCTCCATGTCCAACATTTCGTTCTTCTATCCGAAAAAAGTGCAAGGTTACGCGCTGGGTATGAATGCGGGTCTGGGCAACTTTGGCGTGACCACCATGCAGATTGTTATCCCTCTGGTGATGACATTCGGTCTGTTTGGCGGTGAAGGTCGTGAGTTGATCAACACATCCGGCACACTGATCGGTAAAATTCCGGCGGGCACTGAAACCTTCATCCACAACGCTGGTTTCGTGTGGTTGATTGCGCTGGTGCCACTGGCGATCCTTGGCTGGGTGTTCATGAACAACATCCGTGACGAGCACGTATCCCCCAACATCCCGGGTCCGATTGGTGCCTTTGCAACAATCACCGGTATGCTGATGATCGGTTTCGCAACGGCTGCGTTCGGTCTGTGGCTGCTTTTGCCAGCAACAGATGGTGGTCTGCCGGTTTCCGGTCTGGGCGTATCCAAATGGATCGTGCTGCCAATCGTTATCGCGCTGACTGTGTTCCTGTTGAAAATGATCCCCGGTGCGGTTGGGCAAAACCTGTCGCGTCAATATAAGATCTTTGGCAACAAACACACATGGGCGATGACTGTGATCTATGTGATGACCTTTGGTTCGTTCATTGGTTACGCCGCGGCCTTCCCGCTGACAATCAAAGTGGTGTTTGGTTTCCAACACCTGATGGTTGACGGTGTGATGAACCACGATGTGGTGAACCCGAATGGTCCGTCGGCCCTGATGTATGCCTGGATGGGCCCCTTCATCGGTGCGCTTATTCGTCCATTGGGCGGCATGATTGCTGATAAGATGGGCGGCGCAAAAGTGACGCAAATCATTTCGGTTGTGATGGTTGGCTCGGCCCTTGGTCTGGCATACATTTTGCAACAGGCGTATAATTCGGCTACACCTGAAACCCTGTTCTTCCCGTTCATGGCGCTGTTCCTGCTGTTGTTTGCAGCAACCGGTGTTGGCAACGGGTCCACCTTCCGCACAATCGCGATGGTGTTCGACAAAGAACAGGCTGGCCCAGCATTGGGTTGGACTGCTGCGGTTGCCGCTTATGGTGCGTTCATCATCCCCAAAGTGTTTGGCGAGCAAATGAAAGCCGGCACACCTGAATACGCACTCTATGGTTTTGCAGCCTTCTATACGCTGTGCATCGTGATCAACTGGTGGTTCTATCTGCGCCCCAATGCTTACGTGAAAAACCCGTAACCTGACATCAGCCCGCCCCGGCATCGGTCGGGGCGGCATCCCTTTTGAACAGGAGAGATACCAATGAGCCATCTGCTCGACCGCCTGAATTTTTTCCAGTCCAAGCGACTGGACACGTTTTCCAACGGCCACGGTGAAACAACCCGTGAGAACCGCGACTGGGAAGATGTATACCGCGACCGCTGGCGTCACGACAAAGTTGTCCGTTCGACCCACGGTGTGAATTGCACCGGATCATGTTCGTGGAAAATCTACGTTAAATCCGGCATCGTAACCTGGGAAACCCAGCAAACCGATTACCCCCGCACACGGCCCGATATGCCGAACCACGAGCCGCGTGGTTGTCAGCGTGGGGCCTCCTATAGCTGGTATCTGTATTCCGCCAACCGGGTGAAAACCCCGCTGATCCGTGGTAAACTGCTGCGTGGCTACCGCAAATTGCGCGCCACGATGAGCGCCACTGCCGCGTGGAAAGCGCTGCAAGAGGATCCAATCCTGCGGGCGTCCTATGTTAAAACCCGTGGTAAAGGCGGCTTTGTTCGCGCCACATGGGCCGAGTCCAACGAAATTATTGCCGCTGCCAATGCTTATACGACCAAAACATACGGTCCCGACCGCATCTTTGGCTTCTCGCCGATCCCTGCGATGTCGATGGTGTCTTATGCGGCGGGCTCGCGGTATCTGTCTTTGATGGGCGGCACTGTGATGTCGTTCTATGATTGGTATTGCGATTTGCCACCAGCCTCGCCGATGACATGGGGCGAGCAAACCGACGTTCCTGAATCGGCTGATTGGTATAACGCGGGCTATCTGCTGATTTGGGGTTCCAACGTGCCGCAAACACGGACGCCGGACGCGCATTTCTATACCGAGGTTCGTTATAAAGGCACCAAATCCGCCGTGATCAGCCCCGACTATTCCGAGGCTGCCAAATTTGGCGATATCTGGCTGAACCCCAAAGCGGGCACCGATGCGGCGCTGTCGATGGCGATGGGCCACGTTATTCTGCGGGAATTCCATCTGGACCGTCAGGTTGAATATTTCGAGGATTACACCCGCAAATATTCCGACTTCCCGATGCTGGTGCGTCTGGACGAAAAAGACGGCAAGCTGATTGCCGGACGGTTCCTGCGGGCTGACGATTTGCAAGGCAAACTGGGCGAAAAGAACAACCCCGAATGGAAGACTGTGGCGTGGGATAGCAAATCCAATTCGCTGGTCGCACCAAACGGCACGGTTGGTTATCGCTGGGGCGAAGATGGCGAGTGGAATCTGGAGGAGCGCGCCAAAGGCAAAGACACCGAGCTGTTGCTGTCGCTTATTCAGGAAGAAGACCGCGACGATGTTGTCGGCGTTGATTTCCCGTATTTTGGCGGTCAGGCGACGGAACATTTCGTTAAATGTGAACACCCCGAGGTGATGACCAAAAACGTTCCGGTCAAGCGGATCAAAGTGGGCAAGAAGGAAATTCTGGTCACCACTGTGTTTGATCTGTTCTGTGCCAACTACGGTCTGGATCGTGGTCTGGGCGGCGATTGGGTCACGGATGATTATTCCGTTGACGTGCCTTACAGCCCTGCATGGGCCGAAAAAATCACCGGTGTTCCCGCCGATAAGATCGAAGTGGTTGCGCGCGAGTTTGCGCTGAATGCCGAGAAGACCCAAGGCCGCTCAATGATCATTCTGGGGGCCGGTTTGAACCACTGGTACCACATGGATATGAACTATCGCGGCATCATCAATATGTTGGTGATGTGTGGTTGTGTTGGTCAATCGGGCGGCGGTTGGGCCCACTATGTGGGGCAGGAAAAACTGCGGCCGCAAACTGGTTGGACGCCGCTGGCGTTTGGGCTGGACTGGGTGCGCCCTCCACGCCATATGAACTCGACTTCGGTGTGGTATGCCCACAGCGATCAGTATCGTTACGAGCAAATCGGGGTGGACGAAATTCTGTCACCGACAGCGCCTGAAGGCGATTGGGACGCGAGCCTGATTGACTATAACGTCCGCGCTGAACGCATGGGCTGGCTGCCATCTGCACCGCAGTTGAAAACCAATCCGCTGGAAGTGGGCAAGGCCGCGAAGAAGGCGGGCAAGCCTATTCCCGAATATGTGGCCGAGCAGCTGAAAGCCGGCAAACTGGAAATGTCGTGTGAAGATCCGGATGCACCGGAAAACTGGCCGCGCAACCTGTTTGTATGGCGTTCCAACCTGTTGGGCGCGTCCGGTAAGGGCCACGAATATTTCATCAAGCACCTGCTGGGCACCGATCACGGTGTTATGGGCAAGGATCTGGGTGAAGAAGGTGGCCGACTGCCCAAAGAGGTGAAATGGCACGATAAGGCACCCGAGGGCAAACTGGACCTGTTGGTGACAATCGACTTCCGGATGTCCACCACCTGTGTTTATTCCGACATCGTTCTGCCAACCGCGAGCTGGTATGAAAAAGACGATATGAACACGTCGGACATGCACCCGTTCATCCACCCGCTGCAAGCGGCGGTTGATCCGGCATACGAAAGCCGCACCGACTGGGAAATCTTCAAGGGTCTGGCCAAAGCGGTCAGCGAGGTTGCGCCTGAAATTCTGGGTGTTGAAACCGATGTTGTGCAGCTGCCGTTGCAGCACGACACCCCGATGGAAATCGCCCAAGACCAAGTGATGGACTGGAAGAAAGGCGAATGCGATCTGATCCCTGGCAAAACCGCGCCGAACTATATCGAAGTCGAGCGGGACTATGCAGACATCTACAAGAAGTTCACCTCGGTTGGTCCGTTGCTGGATAAACTGGGCAATGGTGGTAAAGGCATCGGCTGGGATACCAAAGTCGAAGTGCAACACCTGCGTGATCTGAACGGTGTGGTCCTGGAAGAGGGCGTGTCCAAGGGTATGCCCAAACTGGACACCGCGATTGATGCCTGCGAGATGATCCTGATGCTGGCGCCGGAAACCAACGGCGAAGTGGCCGTGAAGGCGTGGCACCAGCTGGAGAAAGCCACAGGCCGTGAGCATGCGCATCTGGCATTGCCGAAAGAGGATGAGAAAATCCGCTTTCGCGATATTGCTGCACAGCCGCGCAAAATCATTTCCTCACCCACTTGGTCGGGAATTGAAAGCGAGCATGTCAGCTATAACGCCGGTTATACCAATGTTCACGAGCTGATCCCGTGGCGCACGCTGACAGGTCGTCAGCAGCTTTATCAGGACCATTTGTGGATGCTGGCATTCGGCGAAGGGCTGTGTGTTTATCGCCCACCTGTCGATCTGAAAACGATCAACCCCGAGATCAATATTGACGAGGGTGAACCGCATGTGATCCTGAACTTCATCACGCCGCACCAGAAATGGGGTATCCACTCGACCTATTCGGATAACCTGACAATGCTGACGCTAAATCGCGGTGGCCCTGTGGTCTGGCTGTCCGAGGATGATGCCAAAACCGCCGGTCTGGTCGATAATGACTGGGTCGAGGTTTACAACGCCAACGGGGCGCTTACGGCCCGCGTTGTTGTCAGCCAGCGGATGAAAACCGGCACCATCTATATGTATCACGCCCAAGAAAAGATCGTGAATACACCGGGTGCCGAAACCACTGGCATCAGGGGCGGTATCCACAATTCGGTCACCCGCACCACGGTCAAGCCAACCCACATGATTGGTGGTTACGCCCAGCAATCCTACGGGTTCAACTACTATGGTACAGTCGGATCGAACCGCGATGAATTCGTGATCGTTCGCAAGATGAGGAAGGTCGACTGGCTCGACACCCCTGTTAATTCAACGGAGGCAGCAGAATGAAAATTCGCGCACAAATAGGCATGGTGTTGAACCTGGATAAATGTATCGGGTGCCACACTTGTTCGGTGACGTGTAAAAACGTCTGGACCAGCCGTGAGGGTGTTGAATACGCCTGGTTTAACAACGTTGAGACCAAACCCGGCATTGGTTATCCCAAGGATTGGGAAAATCAGGCCAAATGGAATGGCGGCTGGCAGCGTTCAAAGCGCGGCAAGCTGCACCCTAAACAGGGCAGCAAATGGCGCATTCTGGCGAACATCTTTGGCAACCCTGATCTGCCCGAGATTGACGACTATTACGAGCCGTTCACCTTTGATTACGATCACCTGAAATCGGCACCTGAAATGTCGGCCTTTCCAACGGCACGCCCACGGTCCCTGATCACCGGCGAGCGGATGGAGAAGATCGAATGGGGTCCGA
>JAFLKA010000004.1 GCA_022712735.1 Marinosulfonomonas sp.
GTCCGTTCCTCGACCCAAGTGCGAAATGTCGCCCGAAACCCGTGTGGTCGGGCGTCATACCCTTCACGTTCCATAAAGCGGGACATCGTGGCATCTGACATGGGTTTGTCCCGTGGTGATGGGAATACATAATCCTGAGCATTATCAATCTTAGCCATCTCCAACACGCGAAGCGATTCAGGCGAAAGCGGTACACGATGCTCATTGCCCGTCTTGGTTCTTTCCGCAGGAATGGTCCAGACATCATCGTTAATCTCGCTAAACTTCGCAAAACGAACTTCGCTGGTTCGGGCGACCGTTAAGATCAGGAAACGCAGAGCCAGACAGGACGTATATGGCTTGGTCGTAAGCCATTTGTAGAAAGCGGGGGCTTCTTTGTAGGGCAGGGACGGGATGTGTTTTGTCTTGTGTCGTTGTTTACCCAATAATGCCCGCGCTTTCATAGTTGCTTGTAGATCCACATCCAGCCCGAGAGCAGCAGCATGTTGCAGGGTAAGGTTGATCCGGTTCATTGCTTTGCGAGCGGTATCCGCCTTTACATGCCAGATAAGTTCCAATGCTTTCATTATTGAGTGTTGATCTATATCTTCTATGGGCAACGCTCCAATCTTTGGCAGCACATGGATGTTTAAGGGGGACAGCCAGCGGCCAGCCTTTCCGTCACCCTTCAATTCGGCTTGCCGCGCTTCAAAGCAGCCTTGCACTGCCTGAGCCAAGGTGAGGCGATCTGAACGCAGCTTCAGCTTGTCACGTTCAAGAATGGGATCAAGCCCGTCACGCAGCATTCTGCGAGCTTCAGCGGCTCTTTCCCGTGCCTCGGCTAAAGAGACGTCAGGCCACCGCCCCAACCCCATTTCACGGCGTTTCCCAGCCACCATCAAACGTAACATCCACTTGCCCGCATCCTTACGAGATTTGCATAGCCAAAGTCCCTGACCATCAGCATACTTACCCTGACCAAGTGCATTGGCTTGCATAGCGGTTAAAGTGTTTATCTTGACCATTCAGACCACCCTGTAGTCCACCCTTTATAACGTGAATCTATGTATATCAGTGTTCAGCAGTGTTTCAAGTGAAAGGTAATATAGTAATAAAATCAGCGCATTAGTGTCGGTATGTTCATCTATGATAAATTCATGTAATGCCCGCCTCGGGCACCACTTTATATATCTCACGGCGCAGGAGCGCCTTTCGATGGGGTGGGCTGGCCGCCCGACGCACAGTCGTTGCGTTTGGGGTTTTGCTTTAGGTCGTTTCCTTACGCAACGCGTCGGCTGCTGCACGCCCTTTCACAATCTGCGCCTGGCAGACCTTGATCTTGCGCTCCAGTTTTTGTTTTTCCTGATCGGTCTCGGCCAGCTTCAACTTGGCCACGTATTTGGCTTCTTTCGCGACCAGCTTGACCAGCAATTCATCAATGGCATCCGCCTGTTTGGCGGCGCGGCCCTTTTTGGTGTCCAGCACCTTATCAAGGCTGCTTAGGATATCTTTCAGTCCCATTTTGATCTCCCCATCTGTCGATTAGGTGTTATCTGCTTTAGATAGGCTGTGGATTTCTTCGTCTTCCAGCCCGATAATGCTTTGGCCCTCCAGCAGATCGGAATCACGTTCGCTTAGCAGGATTTTCGCAGCCCGGGTCAGATCACTGATGATAGACTTGCTATAGGTCAGGTCGTTCATCAACGATGTGGCCATCTCGGCTGTAATCTGGCCCTCGCGGATCATCGAGTCAATATTGCGAAGTGTCGCATTACGGCCTTCTTTGGCGGACAGCTTGTTATCGTCCAGATCAAACACATCAACATCGGGATCCTTGTTTCGCAACTGTTCAAACAATCGCAGGATACGGGCAATGTTGATGCGGATGTTGTTGTATTCATTGCGGATTGCGTCATTGTCCGAGGCGCCGAAGTGGTCGATGTTCTTTTGCAGGTGTTCGGCGTCTTTAACAGCCTGAACAATCCGCTGGCTGGCGCGGCGCAAATCATAGAGGTGGCTGGCGTAATCCGCATTTAGCCGGATCTGGGTGGTGCCGGTGAAATCAATGATTGCGGAATGCAGGCTTTTGATGCTGCGGATGTATTCCTCGCTCACATCCTCCTTGATAAAGACCGTGTTGGATTTCAAAATCTCGTCAAGGATGACATCCGATTCAATGGTCGTCCGATGCACATTAATCCCGTGCGCGATGATGCGGTAGGCGTTGTCATACAGGTGGAACACCTCGTTGCGCACGGCTGTAAGCAATGTTTCGGGGAAATCAATCACCGAGTCATTCAGGAACTGGGTTTCCACAATCGAGGTTTGCGGCGTTGGAATGGCGCGCTCCAGAAAGTTGACCAGCGCGTTGACAAAGGGGACCATCACGATCACCCCGACCAGATTAAAGATAGTGTGGAACACGGCCAGTTTCAGGGTGTAGTTATCATTGGCAATGCCGACGTTGGCGCTGATCATATCAACTACCCAGATCATTTGCGCGATGAAAATGATGGCAATAAAACCAGTAACCATATTGAAAATCAGGTGCGCACCGGCCAGACGTTTGCCCTGATGGTTGGCGCTCATGGCGCCGATGATGGCGGTGATGGTGGTGCCGATGTTGGCGCCGATCGCCAGCGCCAGCGCGTTTTCATAGGTGACCTGGCCCACCGACAGGGCGGTGATGATGATCACCAGTGTGGCGTGCGAGCTTTGCATGATCACGGTGGCGGCGATGCCGATACCGGCAAACAGGAACAGACCGGCGTAGCCCCCGACCGCGAACTGGGTCAAATCGATGGTTTCGCGGAACGCCTCGAACCCTTCTTTCATGTGGTGGATGCCCAAAAACAGCAGCCCAAGACCGGCCAGCACATAACCGATCCCCTTCAGGTTGCGCGATTTCTGGAACACCAGGATCACCCCGAACACCAGCATTGGCATCGCGTAGGCCGATATTTTGACCTTTAGACCGAAACCGGCAATCAGCCACGCGCCGGTGGTGGTGCCAAGGTTGGCGCCAAAGATAATGCCGATGCCCGCAGCCAGCCCGATCAGGCCGGAGGAGAGGAACGAAATGGTGATCACAGACACCAAGGACGAGGATTGCATTACTGTGGTGCTGACAATGCCAAAGGAAATGGCCTTCCACAGTTTGTCGGTGGTTTTGGCCAGCAGTTTTTCCAGAATGCCGCCGGTAAAGGCGCGAAATCCATCTTCGAGGAAAATCATCCCGAACAGGAAGATTGCGACGCCTGCGGCAATTTCTTTGAAATTGGGGCTGATCCAGAATCCCACGGCCAACACAGCTAGGATGGCGGGGAGTACAATGCGTTTGATCACGGAAAACCGACCTTATTATTACTATTCATTTGCCCATTTACATGGGGAATCCCGTGCGCAAGTGCACGGTAGGGTATTTGAAACAGAAATGTAATGGAAATGTAATAGAAATGTAAGCCGGATTGATGTGAATCATAGACAAAATTACGGCAATGATGTTGAAGATCAATCATAGAAATCTGTAGCAGCCTAGCGTTATGCGGGGCGGTGTAGATGTAGGTAAATCTGTCTGGTCATTTAGGTGGATAAAGCAAGCTGACGACGCAAAAGCGTTAGTCAGGATGGGGGGACTGAATTATGGAACTAAATAGCATCAGGGCGATTGAGCAAGCGTCAAATCTGGGTCGGGGCGAGCTGTTTCGCCTGGGCACGGCCCTACTGTTTATCGTTGGGATTATGCTGATCGTATCGGCAAGGCTTGAAGGTATTGCCGACAGTTACCTACTGGTCGTTGCCGCGATGATTGGCGGCTATATGGCGATGAATATTGGCGCCAATGATGTTGCCAATAACGTTGGCCCTGCGGTTGGATCACAAGCGTTGACCCTGACCGGCGCAATCCTGATTGCCGCTATTTTCGAGGCCGGCGGCGCGATAATTGCCGGTGGCGATGTGGTCAGCACCATTAAGAAAGGGATCATTGATCCGGCACTGATTGCCGACAGCACCACGTTCATCTGGGTGATGATGGCGGCGTTGTTGGCTGCCGCGATCTGGCTGAACGTTGCAACGGCTGTGGGCGCGCCGGTCTCGACCACGCATTCGATCGTCGGCGGAGTTCTGGGCGCGGGTATTGCTGCGGCTGGCTGGGGGATTGCCGATTGGGGCACGGTTGGCAAGATTGCCGCCAGCTGGGTGATTTCGCCGGTTCTGGGCGGTATTATCGCGGCCAGCTTTCTGTATCTGATCAAGCGTACCATTGTTTATCGGTCTGATAAAATCGCGGCGTCAAAACGCATGGTGCCCTATTTTATTGCGATAATGACATGGGCGTTTTCAACCTATCTGATCATGAAGGGTCTAAAGAAGCTGTGGAAATTCGATATTCTTTCTGCTGGCCTGATCGGTCTGGTGATTGCTTTGGTCATCTTTATTCTGGTCAAACCGCTGGTCAATCGCAAAGCGGGTACGCTTGAGAACACCCGCGATAGTGTGAATACCTTGTTCACCGTGCCGCTGATTTTTGCAGCTGCTTTGCTGAGTTTCGCGCACGGGGCCAATGATGTGGCCAACGCGGTTGGCCCGCTGGCGGCGATCAATGATGCGATCCTGCATGGTGGTGTTGCGGCCAAGGCCGAAATCCCGCTTTGGGTGATGATGGTCGGGGCGGTCGGTATCGCGCTGGGTTTGGCGCTATATGGTCCCAAGCTGAT
>JAFLKA010000272.1 GCA_022712735.1 Marinosulfonomonas sp.
CCTTCGGCAAAAATCATCCGGCGTTGCGCGGCCTTGGCACGGGCATGAATGCCGCGCAAAATCGAAGCCGTTGGATCAAGCCGCGCTTTAAGCGATTCCTCATACCCTTCGATATCGACAATCGGGCGGCGGGCAACACCAGTATCCATACCCGCCTTGGCAACTGCGGGGGGAATTTTATAGATCAGCCGTGGGTCAAACGGCGCCGGGATGATGTAGTCACGACCAAACGTCAGATTTGTGCCATACGCCATCGCCACTTCATCCGGCACATCTTCACGGGCCAGCTCTGCCAGCGCGCGGGCGCAGGCGATTTTCATCTCGTCATTGATCGCACGGGCATTTATATCTAATGCGCCGCGAAACAGGTAGGGAAAGCCCAAAACGTTGTTCACCTGATTTGGGTAATCCGAACGCCCCGTGGCCACGATTGCATCCTCGCGCACCGCATGTGCTTCTTCTGGTGTGATTTCAGGGTCGGGGTTGGCCATTGCGAAAATAACAGGGTCTTTAGCCATGTTAGAGACCATTTCTGACGTAACAGCTCCCTTAACAGATACGCCCAGAAACACATCTGCCCCTTTCATTGCCTCGTCCAATGTGCGCAAGTCCGTGTTGGCAGCATGGGCAGATTTCCATTGGTTCATACCCTCTTTGCGACCCTGATAAATCACACCTTTGGTGTCACACAAAATGCAGTTTTCGTGCTGCGCACCCATTGATTTTATCAGCTCAATACAAGCGATACCTGCAGCGCCAGCACCATTCACCACAATGCGACATTCCTCGATCTTCTTGCCAGACAGATACAGCGCATTCATCAGACCGGCCGCACAGATCACCGCCGTGCCGTGCTGATCGTCGTGGAAAACCGGAATGTCCATTTCCTCTTTTAGACGCTGCTCGATGATAAAACATTCGGGCGCTTTTATATCCTCAAGGTTTATGCCACCAAAAGATGGGCCCATCAGACGCACGGCATTGATGAATTCCTCAGGGTCTTCTGTGTCCAGTTCAATATCAATCGAATTCACATCGGCAAACCGTTTGAACAGAACCGCCTTACCCTCCATCACTGGTTTCGAGGCTAGCGCACCAAGGTTTCCCATGCCCAAAATCGCGGTTCCGTTGGTAATAACAGCAACCATGTTCCCCTTATTTGTATAATCATAAGCCGTTTCAGGGTTTTCGGCGATCGCCTCGACCGGAGCAGCGACACCGGGGCTATATGCCAATGACAAATCACGTTGGGTTGTCATTGGTTTGGTCGCTGTAATCTCGAATTTGCCTGGCTTTGGCTCAAGATGATAGGCGAGCGCCTCTTCTGCGGTGACTTTGTTATTACTGGACATTGTGGGCATTCCTTTTGCGTATATACCCCAATAACGCTGATCGGCGCACGTCACAACATCCTGCTTTTGCGGGTTTCACATTGGGTGGCCTGTTTGTATGGTTGGCCTGACATAACCGGGGGGTTACATGAATATCGCCAAAGCATCCGTGACGCCAATGATGGCTCAATTCCTAGAGATCAAAGCGGAGCATCAAGACGCGCTTTTGTTTTACCGGATGGGCGATTTTTACGATATGTTTTTTGACGATGCGGTCGCTGCGGCCGAGGCGCTGGACATTGCGCTGACCAAACGCGGTAAACATCTGGGCGAAGATATTCCAATGTGCGGCGTGCCGGTTCGTGCTGCTGAAGGGTATTTCCTGACACTGATCCGCAAAGGGTTTCGCGTGGCGGTTTGCGAGCAAATGGAAGACCCTGCCGAGGCGAAAAAGCGGGGGGCAAAATCTGTGGTGCACCGCGAGGTGGTGCGGCTGGTAACCCCGGGCACATTAACCGAGGATTCATTGCTGGATGCACGGCGGCACAATTATCTGGCGGCATTTAGCGAAGTGCGGGGCGAGGGAGCGTTAGCGTGGGTCGATATTTCGACTGGTGTATTTCATGTAATGGCCTGCCCTCGGGTGCGGCTGGGGCCGGAGCTGGCCCGATTGGCCCCGCGCGAACTGGTGGTATCCGAACAATCAGAGGCAGATTTAGCTGAGTTAGTAACTGAATCTGGCGCTTCTATGACCGCCCTTTCTAGTGCGAGCTTTGATAGCACGTCTGCGGAAAAGCGTCTGACTGATCTGTTCAAAGTCGGCACGATGGAATCGTTTGGACAATTTAGCCGTGCAGAAAATTCGGCGATGGGCGCAATTGTTGAGTGGTTAGATATTACTCAAAAAGGGCAACTGCCATTGCTGGCCCCGCCGATTCGGGAATCTGCCAATGGTACGATGCAAATTGACGCTGCAACACGCCGCAATCTGGAACTGACACGTAGCATGTCAGGCGGGCGGGACGGGACACTGATTTCGGTGATTGACCGCACAATCACAGCGGGCGGAGGACGGTTGCTGGAGCATCGCGTATCCAGCCCGTCACGAAATCTAACCGCAATCTATGAGCGTCAGGATGGCGTTTCATTTATGATTGAGCATAAAGCGCTGGCGGCCAGCCTGCGCGATGATTTGCGCAAAAGCCCTGATATGGACCGCGCAATTTCGCGTTTGGGTCTGGATCGAGGTGGACCAAGGGATTTGACAGCGATCCGTGACGGGTTGGCACAAGCGGGGTCGATTGCTGGGCGCACAAACGGGCAGGACTTACCGGAAATGTTGGCAAATGCTGTGGCCGCATTGGGGGGTCATGATGATTTGCTCGACCTGTTAGATCAGGCGCTGGTGGCTGATCCTCCGATTTTAGCACGGGATGGCGGGTTTATTGCTCCAGGATATCACGCAGAACTGGACGAGGCGCGGACCCTACGAGATGAAGGGCGCAGCGTGATTGCCGGAATGCAGAAGGATTTCGTTGAGCAGACCGGAATTACCGCGTTGAAAATCAAGCACAACAATGTGTTGGGGTATTTTATCGAGACCACAGCAACCCATGCTGAAAAGATGCTGTCAGCGCCACTGTCCGAAACCTTTATCCATCGCCAAACCACGGCCAACGCTGTGCGGTTTACCACGGTGCCGTTATCAGAAATGGAAACCAAGATACTAAATGCGGGGAACAGAGCGCTTGAAATTGAAAAGCGGCTCTATGATAGCCTAAAAGCTGAAATATTGACGCATTCTGGCCCAATAGGGTTGGCTGCGAAATCATTGGCCGAAATTGATTTGGCATGTGCATTTGGCGATCTGGCAACAGGTGAAAACTGGTGCAGACCCGTTGTCGATAACAGTCGCACGTTTGAAATCGAAGGCGGGCGGCATCCGGTGGTAGAACGGGCATTGCGCAAGCAGGGTAGTACACCATTTATTGCCAATGATTGTGATTTGGCCGATGGCGACGACGGAGCTGATATCTGGCTGCTAACAGGGCCAAATATGTCGGGTAAATCAACATTCTTACGGCAAAATGCGCTGATTGCGTTGCTGGCACAGATTGGGTCGTATGTACCAGCAAGTCGGGCACATATCGGGTTGGTTTCACAGCTGTTCAGCCGTGTCGGGGCGTCGGATGATCTGGCGCGGGGCCGGTCGACCTTTATGGTTGAAATGGTCGAAACGGCCGCAATTCTGAACCAGGCAGATGATCGGGCGCTGGTAATTCTGGATGAAATCGGGCGTGGCACGGCCACCTATGACGGGTTGTCGATTGCATGGGCCACGTTGGAGCATTTGCACGATGTGAACCAATGCCGCGCATTATTTGCCACGCATTACCACGAAATGACCGCGCTATCAGATAAACTGGATGGCGTAGAAAACGCCACGGTGACGGTTAAGGAATGGGACGGCGATGTGATATTCCTGCACGAGGTCAAGAAAGGCGCGGCAGACAGATCATACGGCGTGCAAGTGGCGCGACTGGCCGGGTTGCCCGACAGCGTTGTGGCGCGAGCAAAGGTGGTCTTGGAAATGCTGGAAAAGGGCGAGCGCGAAGGCAAGGTTGGCCAAAAAGCATTGATCGACGATTTACCGTTGTTTTCCGTCACGCCCGCACCGGCACCCGTGCAGATCAAAGACTCGGAGGTTGAAGCACGCCTAAAGGACATCCTGCCAGACGATTTAACCCCGAAAGAGGCGCTGGCGTTGCTATACGAATTGAAAGAGCTGGAGCCCTAGGATTTCGGCGTAGAAGACACGCCAACCTGCGCCGGACGCAGCAAACGATCGTACAGCATGAACCCTTCGGCAGAAACCTGAATGATGTCGCCCGCCTTGGTGTCGGGCAGGGGTGCCTCGAACATGGATTCGTGGATGTTCGGGTCAAACCGCTCGCCAATCTGGGGCGCAATAATCGTCATCCCGTGTTTGGAAAACACATTCAGCAGTTCCCGCATGGTCAATTCGACCCCTTCGATCAGGGCGGCAGAGGCCTGACGTTGCTCATCCGTCGCGGATTCAAGCGCACGTTTCATATTGTCGTAAACCGGCAGCATATCGCGGGCCAGTTTGGAGCCGCCGTATTGCTCGGCCTCGCGGCGGTCACGGTCACTCCGCTTGCGGGAATTTTCGGCATCCGCCAAAGCGCGCATAAAACGGTCTTTGAACTCGTCACGCTCGGCGCGCATTTGCTCCAGCTCGTCAACATCCTGCGCTTCATCATCTTCCTCGATGCGGTCCAACTCGGCCTCGAGCGATTCGATGTCGTCCAGAAATTCTTCTTTGTTTGCGTCTGCCATTTTCTTTTCCCTAGCCCTGATCCGAAATCAGCTTTCCAACCAGTTGCGCCGTATAATCCACAATCGGCACGATCCGTCCATAATTCAGGCGGGTTGGGCCAATTACACCGACCGCACCAATAATCTTTCGATCAGAGTTCATATAGGGAGAAACCACCAAAGAGGAACCCGAAAGTGAGAATAATTTGTTCTCAGAGCCAATAAAAATGCGCACACCTTCGCCTTCCTCGGTTAATTCAAGGAATTCGGCGATGTCTCGCTTGCGTTCAAGGTCATCAAACAGGGTGCGAATGCGGTTCAGATCGGCGGCTTCGGCATCATCATCCAGCAGATTCGCACGCCCCCGAACGATTAAACGCTCGTAACTTCCACCTTCGTCATCCCACAGCGCAAACCCGCTTTCGACCAGTTCACGTGCAAGGCTGTCAATTTCCTGACGTCTGGATTTAATTTGATGTCCGATGCTGTGCCGTAATTCACTTAGGGTGCGCCCCTCGGCCAATGCATTCAGGAAATTCGCTGCTTCGCGCATGGACGACGGAGTTTGACCCATCGGCGGGGTAAAGACACGATTTTCAACATGGCCATCGGCAAACACCAAAACGACAAGCGCACGGTCTGGTGCAAGGCTGACAAATTCGATGTGCTTGATCGGTGCCTCGTGTTTGGGCGTTAGAACAAGGCTTGCACCGTGGGTCATACCTGACAGGGCCGAGCCAACACGATCAAGCATTGTGGTGACATCATTTACCTCGCCACTAAGGGTCGCATCGATTTTTTGGCGGTCATCCTGTTGCGGCTCACCAACCTCTAGCAAGCCATCAACAAACAACCGAAGCCCTTGTTGAGTGGGAATGCGGCCCGCAGAAACATGTGGGGAATCAAGCAGCCCCAAATGCTCAAGATCCTGCATCACATTGCGAATGGTCGCGGCACTAATCTTTTCGTTCAGTGCACGAGTCAAGGTGCGCGACCCGATAGGACCACCCGTTTCAAGATAGCTTTCGACCACAAGGCGAAATACCTCGCGGGAACGCGCATTCATCTCATCGAAAATTTTTCCGCCATCACTCATCTGGCACTTTCAGGTTGCTTTTGGCACATTAGCGCAGGTATCTCGTATTAACCCATTCATAAAGGACACACCATGCGCCCCTCTGGTAGAAATGTAGATGAAATGCGCCCGATTTCAATTGAAACAGGGATCACGAAACACGCTGAAGGTTCTTGCCTGATTAAATGTGGCGATACACATGTGTTGTGCACGGCCACGATCGACCCTGGTGTGCCGCGGTTTTTGAAAGGTTCGGGCCTGGGATGGGTCACGGCAGAATACGGGATGCTACCGCGAGCTACCAACACACGGATGCGACGCGAGGCCAAAAACGGTCAGTCCGGCCGCACACAGGAAATTCAACGCCTGATCGGGCGTTCCTTGCGGGCAGGGGTTGATCGGGTGGCATTGGGCGAACGTCAAATCACCGTAGATTGCGATGTAATTCAGGCCGATGGCGGCACGCGTTGTGCGTCGATCACCGGCGGCTGGGTTGCACTGCGTTTGGCGGTTAACAAACTAATGAAAGCGGGGGATGTCATTTCTGATCCACTGGTCGATCCTGTGGCGGCGGTAAGTTGCGGGGTTTATGCAGGTCAAAACGTGCTGGATCTGGATTATCCCGAGGATAGCGAGGCTGGTGTCGACGGCAATTTCGTGCTGCTGGGCAATGGTCAAATGATCGAGGTGCAGATGTCAGCCGAAGGGTCGACATATTCCCGCGAGCAAATGAACGGTCTGCTGGATCTGGCTGAAAAAGGCGTGGCCGAATTGATGGCTGCACAGAAGGTTGCAGTTAGCTAATGCGACGGTTTAACGGGGATAAATTGGTGATCGCGACACACAACGCGGGGAAACTAGTCGAAATCGCAGCACTGTTGGCACCCTTCGGAATTTCTGTGACGTCAGCAGGCGAGTTGGGATTGGAAGAGCCCGAGGAAACCGAAGATACATTCGCCGGAAACGCGCGGATCAAGGCGCATTTTGCTGCAAAATCTAGCGGGCTGCCTGCATTATCAGACGACAGCGGCATTACGGTGGATGCATTGAACGGCGCACCCGGCGTTTATACCGCAGACTGGGCAGAAACCCCTAAGGGGCGCGATTTTCCTATGGCGATGACTAAGGTTTGGGACTTACTGGAAAGTAAAAACGCAACTGAGCCACGAACAGCAGCGTTTAATTGCACCCTGTGCCTTGCTTGGCCCGATGGTCACGATGAAGTATTCGAGGGGCGTGTGGATGGACATCTGGTTTGGCCAATGCGCGGCGATCGGGGATTCGGGTTTGACCCGATCTTCTTACCAAATGGCGAAGAAGTAACCTTTGGCGAAATGGACCCTGCTCGCAAAAAGGAAATCAGCCACCGCGCTGATGCTTTTGCAAAACTCGTAGCTGGCTGTTTTGCCTGAAGATTGGCAGCATGGCGGCTTTGGCCTCTATATTCATTGGCCGTTTTGCCAGTCAAAATGCCCATATTGCGATTTCAATTCCCATGTGTCGAAATCTGTTGATCAAAAACAGTGGGCACAGGCCTATTGCCATGAAATCGAACGGTTAGGCGCCGAAACCGCAGGTCGACCCTTAACATCTGTGTTTTTCGGCGGCGGCACACCCAGTCTGATGGATCCCGATACCGTGGACACGATTTTACGCAAGGTTCGTGAAACATGGCCGCTCAGTAATAATATCGAGATCACGCTAGAAGCCAACCCAACATCGGTCTAAGCTGGGCGGTTCGCTGGTTACAAAGATGCGGGCGTGAACCGTGTATCAATCGGAATTCAGGCGCTGAATGATGATGATCTTCGCCGGCTCGGGCGACTCCATTCGGTTAGCGAGGCGCAGGCGGCGTTTGAGGTTGCGGCGGGGCTGTTTGACCGGATCAGTTTTGATTTGATTTATGCGCGTCAGGATCAAACGCTTGAGGCATGGGAATCTGAATTGCGCGAGGCCCTAACGATGGCGGCAGATCACCTATCGCTTTACCAACTTACCGTTGAGGGCGGGACTGCGTTTGGCGACCGGTTAGCAGCGGGAGGCCTGAAAGGCTTGCCTGGTGAGGATTTGGCCGCAGATATGTATCAGCTGACACAAGACCTGACTGCAGCAGCAGGGCTTAACTCTTATGAAGTCTCTAATCATGCCAAAACCGACGCTGAATCTCACCACAACCTGATTTACTGGCAATGCGGGGATTATGCTGGAATCGGCCCGGGGGCGCATGGACGGCTCACTTTAGGTGGTATGCGATATGAAACAGAATCACCGAGAAATCCGCAGAGCTGGCTAAGAGATGTATTGCAAACCGGATCAGGAGAGTTACCGCGTAAGGTGCAAGCGCCGCATGAACATGCCGATGAGTATCTGATGATGGGCTTGCGCATAACCGACGGGATTGATCTGGAGCGATATGAAAAAATTTCAAAAACAGCCGTTGATATTAATAAAATCAATGGGTTAGTTGATATCGGTGTCGTTAGTATGGCGAATGGTAGGCTCTTTGCCACCCCTCGCGGTCGCCCGTTGTTAAATGCTATCATCCGGAAGCTGTTAACGGAGTAACCCATGCGCGTGATTTGGCTAATATTCGGGCTAACCTCATTGACCCTTGGCGGGGTTGGCGTTTTCCTACCAATTCTGCCAACTGTGCCATTCATGCTGCTTGCCGCGTTCTGTTTTTCAAAATCTTCTGAACGGCTTCATCATTGGCTTGTCACTCATCCGGTTTTCGGACCATCCATCGAGGATTGGCAAACAAACGGATCAATCAGTAGACGCGTAAAAGGCTATGCAACAGTCTCTATCCTTGCGGCTTTTGGCATATCTCTCTTGTTGGGGTTAAAGCCAACACTCCTGATTATTCAGGCGAGTATCCTTGGCTTTGTTCTGATATTTATTTGGTCCCGCCCAGCGGCGTAACGGTCAGAACCCGGCACAAATCATCCAATTGCTCTAGAGTTTTATAGTTGATCGTAATTTTTCCAGCTTCTTTGCCTGGCGTATGATCCACAATGACCTTCATCCCCAGATTTGCCGACAAATCATCCTCTAATGCACGAGTATCCGCATCTTTTGGGGAAGGTTTCAACGCAGTTTTTGCCATTTTAACCTTTGGCGCCTTTGCTAATCGTTCTGTTTCACGAACGGACAGGCCTTTTTTCACGACCATTCGGGCTAACTCGACGGGGTTTTCCGTCGTAATTAACGCCCGTGCATGGCCTGCGGTTAACTTGCCATTACGCAGTAACCCTAAAACTTCATCCGGCAACTGCAATAACCGCATCAAATTGGCGATGTGACTCCTGCTTTTACCCAATGCAGAGGCCAGTTTTTCTTGTGTATGCCCAAAGCGATCCATCAATTGCTGATAACCAGATGCCTCCTCAACCGGATTCAGATCTGCGCGTTGAATATTCTCGATGATCGCAATTTCCAGAACCTCAGTATCTGTATAGTCGCGAATGATTGCAGGAACCTCATGCAGCTGCGCCATCTGCGCTGCACGCCAACGGCGTTCGCCTGCAACAATCTCATAAGCTATTGATTTTCCTGATAACTTCCTAATTATCAGAGGCTGAATAACCCCTTTTTCACGGATTGAAGCAGCCAAATCTTCCAAATCCTGTTTAGGGAAATCTCGCCGTGGCTGGTCTGGATTCGGCGCAATTTTTTCAATTGGAATTGATTGGTCGCCTTGGTTTTGATCGGTCTGACCCCGCTGAGGTGCATTGTCTATTGTCACATCGGACATTAGCGCAGACAAACCGCGCCCTAACCCACGCCGCTCGTGTTTTTTATTGGCCATATCAACGTTCCTTTGGGTTACTGTTCATGGAGTTATTAGCCGCCAATTCTTTTGCCAACTGACGATATGCCCGTGCACCCTTTGACGTTGGATCATACTCGATCACCGGCATAGCGAAAGACGGTGCCTCGCTTACCCGAACATTTCGCGGGATAATCGTTTTGAAAACCAAATCACCCAGATTATCGCGTGCGTCTGCCTCGACTTGTTGGGATAGTCTATTACGACTGTCATACATTGTTAACACAACCCCCTCGATCCTAAGGTTGGCATTTGCAGTTTGACGAACTTCGCGGATTGTCAGCATAAGCTGTGACAGACCTTCTAGTGCGAAAAATTCGCTTTGAAGAGGAACAAGAATAGAATTTGCCGAAACCATTGCGTTTACAGTCAGCAAGTTTAGCGACGGCGGGCAGTCTATTAGAATAATATCAAGATTATACTGATCAATGGCGGGCTGTCGTAGGGCATCATACAATAGAAAGCTGCGTTTTTCGTTTGAAATCAATTCGATATCTGCCGAGCTGAGGCCCGTAGTAGCAGGGACGATCAGCAGTCCTTCTACATCAGACTCCTGCACAATGTCCTCTAGCGGCACATCGCCCAGCAACAGATCATAGGTGTTATATTTCCGCTGAGAAACCTCAACGCCCAATCCGGTTGATGCATTACCTTGTGGATCAAGATCAACAAGAAGCACGTTAAATCCATCTGCCGCTAACGCCGCACCCAGGTTGATCGTTGTTGTTGTTTTTCCAACACCACCTTTTTGGTTCGCAACTGCGATAATTCGTGGCCCCTTTGGCCGGGTCGGGTCAGACACGCGAGATGCCTCCAATTTTTAGAATTACGCCGTTCGGGTTCGTTTTACTTGTAAATTCTTCTACATCATAGTTCCAGAGGGCAAAAGCATCGTCTATTTCTTTTTTGTATGTCTCACCTTTTGGAAAAATTGCAATACCATTGGGCTTAAGGTGATGGTTTGCGTATTCCAGAAGCTTATCAAGCGAGGAAAGTGCGCGGGCTGTCAAAATGTCTGCTTCAAGCGGTGGCGTTTTCTCAATTCTTTCCGCAATTACCGTAGCATTTAACCCAACCTCGCGAACTACCGTTTGTAGAAATGCAGCCTTGCGCACATCGCTTTCTACTAGCGTAAAACGGTCATTGGGTCTGTATTCTTTCGCAAACACAGCCAATACCAAGGCCGGGAAGCCCCCTCCACTACCTAAATCAACCCAATGGCAAGTATCCAGCGGGTGAAATTGGAAAATCTGCGCAGAATCATGGAAATGCCGCTGCCAAAGCGTTCCAATTGTCGTTTTGGAAACAAGGTTGATCGCTGGATTCCACTTTTCCAGCAGGGCAGCATATTGATCCAACCTACATAATGTTTCACGTGAAACATTGAACGCAGCTTTGAATTCCTCACGATAATCACCGCCCATCAGGCACGTTTCTTTCTATATGCTTGTTTTATCTTAGCCAAAACCAACGTTAACGCGGCTGGCGTCATCCCGTCTATGCGCCCGGCTTGACCCAGCGTTGCTGGTTGGACAGTTTGCAGTTTTGACTGTAATTCGTTTGAAAGGCCAACAATTGCCTTATAATCAAAGCCATCCGGGATTTTATGCGCCTCGTCACGCTTCATTGCGGCAACATCTTTGCGTTGGCGATCCACATAATTGGCATATAGCGCATCACGCTCGATTTGTTGTTGGGTTTCCGAAGATACACCGATCAATTCAGGGCGCATCGCAATAAGATCGCCAAAATCAACGCCTTGGAACGAAAGCAAGGAAAATCCATCCCTACGCTTGCCGTCCTGATTTATTTTAATCCCTTGGGCAGCAACCTCTTTTGGGGTCAGCGTCATATTCCGCAGGTCCGACAGTGTGCTATTGATGGCTTTCATCTTGTTTTCAAAGGTAATTTTTCGCCCTTCGCCAACACAACCGATTTCAATACCAAGCGGTGTGAGCCTCTGATCTGCATTGTCAGCCCGTAAGGATAAACGGAATTCAGCGCGAGAGGTAAACATGCGGTATGGTTCCGTCACACCCCTCGTAACCAGATCGTCAATCATCACACCGATATAGGATCCAGACCGGCTAAAGTGTATCGGTTCACTGCCCATTGCACGACGAGCGGCGTTTAGGCCAGCAACAAGCCCCTGTGCGGCCGCCTCCTCATAACCGGTCGTGCCGTTGATTTGGCCCGCAAAATATAGGCCAGACACATTTTTAACTTCCAGAGTCGCAGTTAGGGCGCGCGGGTCGACGTAATCATACTCAATTGCATAGCCAGGTTGCAGAATTTTGGTGTTTTCTAGGCCAAGGATGGAATGCACATAATATTCCTGCACAGATTCAGGCAGTGAAGTAGAAATGCCATTGGGGTAAACCGTGTGATCATCCAACCCCTCAGGCTCCAAAAATATCTGATGCGAGGTTTTATCGGCAAACCGAACGATTTTATCCTCGATCGAGGGGCAATAGCGCGGGCCTACCCCGTCAATGTGCCCACCATACATAGAAGAGCGCTCTAGGTTCTCACGAATTATATCGTGCGTGGCCTTGTTTGTATGGGTTATCCCGCAGGAAACCTGCCGCACATACGGGGTTTTCGACAGGAATGAAAACATAACCGGATCATCATCGCCGGGTTGGGATTCAAGGATATCCCAGTTGATCGTTCGCCCATCCAGCCGTGGCGGAGTGCCTGTTTTCAGGCGCTTAAGTACCAAATTAAAGCTATCAAGCCGCTCTGCCAGTTTGATTGAAGGTTGATCACCCATGCGACCACCAGGCTTGGACACGTCGCCAATATGAATTACACCGCGCAAAAACGTTCCCGTGGTCAGAATAACTGACGGGGCCATAATATCAGTGCCATCTGCGAAAGAAACGCCTGAAATTGCGTTATTTTTCATCAGAAGGTCGGTAACTTCGCCTTCAACCACCCGCAAATTTTCACAGGTTAAAATTTCGTCCTGCATTGCTTGGCGATAGATTTTTCGATCCGCTTGCGCTCGTGGGCCTTGAACGGCTGGGCCTTTGCGGCGATTCAGTAAACGAAACTGGATACCAGCCTTGTCCGCCACGCGGCCCATCACCCCGTCCAACGCATCGATTTCACGCACCAGGTGGCCTTTGCCTAACCCGCCTATCGCAGGGTTACACGACATGACGCCAATACCGGATTTTGACAGGGTAATCAGCGCAGTACGCACACCCATGCGAGCCGCAGCATGAGCTGCTTCGGCACCTGCGTGGCCACCACCAACGACGATTACGTCAAAATCCTGATGTTTCACGTGAAACAATCCTTATTTTCCAAGGCAAAAACTGGCGAATATTTCATCCAGTATCTGCTCTACATCGACACGACCAACCAAACTATCAAGGGCACGGATTGCTGTGTGCAGTTCTTCAGCCGCCAGTTCAGAACGCTCTATACCATAGCTTAGCTCGGATTTCGCGGTTTCCATAGCAGTTAGCGCCCGCAAAATAGCTGTTCTATGTCGCTCGCGGATCGCGGTGCCTGCCCCCATCGCCCTGTTTTCCAATACCGCCGCTATGCGCGTGGTTAGTTTTTCAAGACCTTTTCCCGTTAATCCAGAAACTGAAAAATCGTCCCCATCATAGGTATCAGCCTTGCTGCGCACAACTATATCGTCTTTTTCAGGCTGCAGAAGTAGGTCAAGCGGCTCTTGGTCATACAGGAAAACCCGTAGATCAGCCTGCTTTGCCCGTATCAGCGCCCGCTCAATACCAATTACCTCAACCGCATCGTCGGTTTCACGCAGACCTGCTGTATCCAATATGGTCACGGGTAGGCCATTCAGATCCATCCGCACCTCGATCACATCGCGGGTGGTTCCAGCAATTTCCGAGGTGATCGCAGCGTCACGACCTGCCAACCGGTTCAGCAACGACGACTTACCCACGTTTGGGGGGCCGACGATCGCCACCTCGAAACCGTCGCGAATCCGCTCGGATATACGCACACCGTCGGCCTCTTTGGTAAGTGCGGCCATGACATTATCTAGCAACGTGGCAACCTCCGGCGTGACATCGACCGGAACGTCTTCGTCAGCAAAATCTATGGTCGCTTCCAGCAATGCAGCAGCACGGATCAGATTAGTGCGCCAACTTTCGGCCTTATCACCCAGCGCGCCTGAAAATACGCGCAATGCCTGTTTGCGCTGCGCTTCTGTTTCCGCCTCGAGCAAATCACTTAGGCCTTCGATCTGGGCCAGATCAAGACAGCCGTTTTCAAGCGCACGTCGGGTAAATTCACCGGGGTCGGCAAGGCGCAGGCCATCAATATCACCAAGGGTATTCAGCACTGCTTTTACAGTTGCAGGGCCACCATGCAGGTGAAGTTCCGCGACATCCTCGCCGGTAAAGCTGTGGCCCTGCCCAAAGGTCAAAACCAGTGCTTGGTCCAGCAACACACCATCAATATCCCGCAACCTACGCAGCCCCGTAGTGCGGTGCTCAGGTAGCGATCCAGCAAGCATTTTAGCCGCTGACAAAGCCTGCGGCCCCGACAAGCGGATGACAGCCACGCCTGATTTTCCAAGCGCTGTCGCTAAGGCGAATATCGTGCTCATTTTTCATCTAACCAATTGTTTATAAACAATAAGTTACGTGTTCATTGAATCGAAGAATTCAGCATTTGATTTGGTTTGCTTCAATTTCGACATCAGGAACTCGATGGCATCTGTGGTGCCCATCGGGTTCAGGATACGGCGCAAAACATAGGTTTTCTGCAGGTCGATTTTGTTGACCAGTAGCTCCTCTTTCCGAGTGCCGGATTTCAGGATGTCCATCGCCGGGTAGACGCGTTTATCAGCGACTTTGCGATCCAGAACAATTTCCGAGTTACCCGTGCCTTTGAATTCTTCAAAGATCACTTCGTCCATACGGCTACCGGTATCAATCAGTGCGGTCGATATGATGGTGAGCGAGCCGCCTTCCTCGATGTTGCGTGCAGCGCCGAAAAAACGTTTAGGGCGCTGTAGGGCGTTTGCATCCACACCGCCGGTCAGGACCTTGCCTGATGAAGGCACAACCGTGTTAAAAGCGCGGCCCAAACGGGTAATGGAATCCAGCAGGATCACCACATCGCGTTTATGTTCGACCAGACGTTTGGCTTTTTCGATCACCATTTCAGCAACGGCAACGTGACGAGTGGCAGGTTCGTCAAAAGTTGACGACACCACCTCGCCTTTAACGCTGCGCTGCATGTCGGTCACTTCTTCTGGCCGCTCGTCAATAAGAAGAACGATCAAATAGCATTCAGGATGGTTGGCAGCGATGGACGTGGCGATGTTTTGCAGCAACACCGTTTTACCAGTGCGGGGCGGCGCAACAATAAGACACCGCTGGCCTTTGCCGATCGGCGCAACCAGATCAATGATCCGTGCTGATTTATCCTTGACCGTCGGATCATCCAGCTCCAGCGTGAACCGCTCGTCCGGATATAGTGGCGTCAGATTATCAAAGTTGATCTTGTGTTTGTTCTTTTCCGGATCCTGAAAATTGATCTGGGTGATCTTTGTCATTGCGAAATAACGCTCATTATCATCAGGCGCGCGGATCACACCCTCAATTGTGTCACCAGTTCGCAAGGAAAGTTGGCGGATCATATCAGGGGAAACATAAATATCATCCGGGCCGGATAGATAGTTAGCCTCGGTTGAGCGCAAGAAACCAAACCCATCCTGCAATACCTCTAGCACACCGTCACCGGAAATTTCCCAACCATCCTCGGCCCGTTCCTTAAGAACGGAAAACATGATTTCGCCTTTACGCATGGTTGATGCATTTTCGATTTCCAGCTCTTCGGCGTAAACCAACAGGTCTTTGGGTGTCTTTGCTTTCAGGTCAGCAAGAGCAAGCGTTTCTTGGGTCATGGGAATAGGTCCTAGGCACACCTAATCTGGCGTGCAATCATTTTTGCGATGTGAAAAACCACCCACCGGACGGCGGGGTTACGGGCTAAATAGGGGTGCAAGTGCTGGGAGTCAACAATTCCTAGAATTTTAGCACAACAGAAAACACGATAACGAACATTAGGATCGTCGGAACCTCGTTCATCATTCGGAATTGTTTACCGGACCTAGTATTCTGCCCCGCTGCCAATTCCAGTCGACGCGCAGCAAGCCAAAAGTGAAACCACGTCATAATAATAACTGAAACAGCTTTGGTCCACGGCCAGATAAAGGACCAGTCAACAACCCCCGGAATAGCCACGAGCAGCAAACCGAATATCCAGGTTGAATACATCGAGGGGCGCATGATCATGTAAAGAAGTTTACGTTCCATGGTTTGAAACAAAAGATCGGTCTCTGATCCCAATTGAACCGATTCAGTATGGTAGACAAACAAACGCGGTAGATAGAAAATACCGGCCATCCATGTAATCACTGAAATGATATGAAGCGTTTTGATCCAGAGATAATAGTCGGACAATAGATCGGTTATCATATCCCACATAGTTTTTCCTCACACTTCTCTGTGCCTTACTAATAATAATTATATAGAAAAGAAAAGATGATGATTTTGTAGTGTTGTCAATTTCTGTGGATTATTTCTTTATCCACCGCATTATCCTAACTCGGAAATTATGTAGATAACTTAGTGGAAAAGTTACCTAAACAATTCAAAATCCAAGAAACAGAATAATTCTAAGGTCCTTAGTTTTGTGGATAAGCTCGGTGCATAAACGTTACCCACAGCGCAACGTTATCCTTTTCCACCGTGGACAACTATGGTGAACTACTTAACAACTGGGCCAGTTATCAACATCAATGTAGTAATGCGTTGTTATCCGAGGATTCACCCACCAATAATCCTTTGAGTCTTCCACAGGGATATGAACATGACAGACCGCATTATTCTGGCATCCGGCTCGGAAATCAGACAGATTTTATTGCAAAACGCGGGTGTAGAGTTTGAAACCGCAATTGCCAGAATTGACGAAGATGCTATTCGCAGATCGCTCGAGGCGGAAAAGAGCAGCCCGCGTGATATTGCCGATGCTTTGGCTGAATTCAAAGCACAGAAGATTGCAGCAAAAGAACCGGACGCTTTGGTGATAGGTTGTGACCAGACACTGGATTTTGACGGCCAGGTTATGTCCAAGCCCGCATCAATCAGCGAGGCGCGGGAACAGTTGCAAGCATTTCGCGGTAAACAACACACGCTATATTCTGCAGCCGTTATCTATGAAAATGGCAGGCCGGTTTGGCGGCATGTCGGGAAAACGCAACTGCAGATGCGTGATTTTTCCGATGGATATCTGGACAGTTATCTGGAACGAAACTGGCACAGCATTCGTCATTCTGTCGGCGGATATAAACTGGAAGAAGAGGGTTCCCGCCTATTTTCGCGCATAAGCGGAGATTATTTTGTAGTCTTGGGGCTACCTTTGCTAGAGTTGTTGTCGTATCTGTCAGAACGGGGAATACTGGAAACATGAGCAATATTAAAATCCCGCTGGCCGGCGTTATTGGCTCGCCTATTGCGCATAGCAAATCACCAGCGCTGCATCGGCATTGGTTACAAACCAATGGTATCAAAGGGTATTATATCCCTATGGATATCAGCCGTGATGATTTGGCAGATGTGATCAGGTCATTGCC
>JAFLKA010000347.1 GCA_022712735.1 Marinosulfonomonas sp.
CCGCGCCCCCGGTGTGCGGGCCAGCACCCTACCCGTCTCGCAAATCGTCCTTATGATCGCTGCTGGCATCATCGGCTGGCGGCTGGCCCTGCGCATCAACCTGTTCGGCGCCTCGATCCTTGGCCCGTTGATATTAAGCGCTATTCTATCACTAACCGGCATTATCCAGTCCCGCCCTCCTGCCGCAATGATCTGGGCGGCGCAGTTTTTCATCGGTATTGCTGTGGGGTCGAAATATTCCGGCATCACCGCGCGTGAAATCCGTGTCGATATTGGCGCGGGGCTGGTGTACTGCGCCCTGCTTGCCGCGATCAGTATCGGGTTCATCTGGGGCATCACGCAGTTCACCGCCCGCGACACACTGGACCTGATGCTGGCGTTCCTGCCCGGAGGGCAAGCGGAAATGGCGGTGATTGCCATCGTGGCGCAGGCCGATGTCGGGTTTGTTGTCGCCCACCACCTGCTGCGCATTTTCATCGTGATTTTCAGCGCCCCCGTTGTGGCCCGCCTGTTCGGGCGCTGAATTTCGTTGCACCTGCTACAATTCCCCTTGCGTCAACTGCTGCAAAGCGCTTCTAGTGGCCGTGCAAAACCCCCACTGGAGACTCATGTCATGACAACCGCACCAGCCCTAAAAGCAAAAGACGCCCCCGACCTGACCCGCTTTGACTGGGAAGACGCCTTTCGTATGGAAACGCAACTGAGCGAGGACGAGCGCATGCTGCGCGATGGTGCGCGTGATTTTGCCCAGTCGGTGCTGCAACCAAAGATTATTGATGCCTATCGTGATGCGACCACCGACCCTGATATCTTCAAGGAAATGGGCGCGATTGGCCTGTTGGGCCTGACGGTTCCCGAGGAATACGGCGGGCTGGGTGCGAACTATGTGACTTACGGTCTGGTGGCGCGGGAGATTGAACGCGTTGACAGTGGCTATCGTTCAATGATGTCGGTGCAGTCGTCTTTGGTGATGTATCCGATCTATGCGTATGGATCCGAAGAACAGCGGCTGAAGTATCTACCGGGTTTGGCGGCGGGCAGCCTGATCGGCTGTTTCGGGTTGACCGAACCCGATGCAGGGTCCGATCCGGGCGCGATGAAAACCAAGGCCGAGAAAACCGCGACAGGTTACAAGCTGACCGGCTCCAAGATGTGGATATCCAACAGCCCGATTGCCGATGTGTTCGTCGTCTGGGCCAAATCTGACGCGCATGGCGGTAAAATCCGCGGTTTTGTGCTGGAGAAAGGCATGAAAGGCCTGAGCGCACCTAAAATCGGCGGCAAGCTGTCGTTGCGGGCCTCCGTCACTGGTGAAATCGTCATGGATGGCGTTGAAGTGGGGGATGACGCCCTGCTGCCCAATATCGAGGGCCTGAAGGGGCCATTTGGCTGTCTGAACCGTGCGCGTTACGGCATCGCGTGGGGCGTGTTAGGCGCGGCCGAATTCTGCTGGCATGCCGCACGGCAATACGGCATGGACCGAAAACAGTTCAACAAACCGCTGGCGGGCACACAACTGTTCCAGAAGAAACTGGCCGATATGCAGACCGAAATCACGCTGGGGCTGCAAGCCAGCTTGCAAGTGGGTCGTTTGATGGACGACGCCCAGGCCGCACCCGAGATGATCAGCCTGATCAAGCGCAACAATTGCGGCAAGGCGCTGGATATCGCACGGATGAGCCGTGATATGCACGGCGGCAACGGTATTAGCGAGGATTTCCAGATCATGCGCCATATGGTCAATCTGGAAACCGTCAACACCTACGAGGGCACCCATGACGTGCACGCGCTGATCTTGGGGCGTGCGCAAACGGGGCTACAGGCGTTTTTCTAGGGGCCAGACATGATTGCAATTACATCCATCTTCCTATTCGCGGTGGTGCCGCATCCATTGCAGCCCTTTGTAATCGTGATTATCAATGCGGTGTAGTATCCGTATCAGAAAGAACACCCATGCAAGCAGACCCGACCATTGGTCTAATGATCCTCACATTCACCCCGACCCCGTTCAAGCCCTTTATCATCGTGGGCGTATTGGGATTCGCTCTTTTCTAGCTCTGATAGGCCCCTCTGATGCCCCTTGATCTCTGGCTCACCTTCGCCGCCGCCTCGTTCATCGTTCTGGTCATCCCCGGCCCGACTATCCTGCTGGTGATCTCCTATGCGCTGACCCAAGGACGGCGCGTTGCAGTTGCAACAGCCTTAGGCGTCGCAATGGGGGATTTAATCGCTGTAACCGCTTCGATGGCGGGTCTGGGTGCGATTATGCTGACATCGGCATGGGCGTTTACGGCGCTGAAATGGATCGGCGCAGCCTACCTCGTGTTCCTCGGCATCAAACTGCTGCGCAGCCCGCCGCATCTGGACGATCTGGACACACCTGCCCAGACATCGGCCCAAACACCCGCCAAACACATCTTTGGCCACGCCGCACTGGTGACGGCGCTAAACCCGAAGGGCATTATATTCATCATCGCCTTTGTGCCCCAGTTCCTCAGCCCCGAATTACCTGCCATGCCACAATTCCTGACCATGGGGATCACATTCGTCGGGCTGGGCGCGATAAACGCACTGGCCTACGCGCTATTGGCGGATCAATTACGCCAGCGCATCCGCCGCCCATCGGTTTTAACATGGATAAACCGCATAGGGGGCACCGCCCTGATAACAATGGGCGCGTTGACAGCTACAATGCAGCGCAATTGACCCCGAAACGCAAAAGGAGGCGCACGAATTGCACGCCGCCCCGTTTTGTTAAACCTGTCCTATCTATCAACCAGCGCCGCCCAGAATGGTGTTATGGCCCTTGATGCCTAGAATGGCATCATTGCCGTCACCACCTGACAAAAAGTCGTTGCCATGGCCGCCGTGCAGGTAATCATCCCCCGCGCCGCCAAACAGCTGGTCGTCGCCGCGCTCGCCATAGAGCGTGTCATTGCCGTCGCCGCCAAAGACCGTATCGTTTCCATCACCGCTGATCACAGTATCATTGCCAGCACCGGCAAAAACAAAATCATCGGCACCGGAAACACTGTTTCCCGCAATATCAATGAACGGAAAATCGATCAGATCATCCAGACCCGTTCCGTTAACAATAGTTGGCATTGGTATTCCCCCTAAAAATTTTACATAAATTGGCGCATATATTAGCTTGAAAATAATCAAAAAATAAACATCAGCAAGACACAGTTTTTCGGATCACTTTTACAGAATCACGACAATGTCAAAAACAGTATGAGAGGGAAATGTTTGATACAGCTCTTAATAGGTAATTTCAGCACCTTCCTCATCCATCCGCGCCAATCAGAAAACCGGCCTATTAATAAATTTGGCGCGGATGTGTTCAACTACCGACAACTCTGGCAACAAAACCCGCGCACACAAAGGATTGATCACAAATCAATTGTAATCCGCCGTAATATTGGTCGCACCGCAACAAAAATTTAGCTAAATTGGATGGGATACCTGCTGCCAGTGTCACCAAGGAAAATATCAAATGCAAGATAACCCCACCGCCAAACCACTTGACGCACAAACGCGTGAATGGCTGGCCAATCTAGAAGACCTTGGTGAAGAACGCGGTTATTTCGAACCGTTGGGGGCTGCGCATTTTGCCGTTCTTACCGATGCCTCGCCGACCCTGCTGGTGACATTTGAAACCATAGAAAACATCCGCGAGGATAATGAGGACGAATTGCCGCTCGGATTTGATCTGGTATCTGAAAACGGCTGGTCGCATCTGGGCATTATTGCCAATGGTAACACCTGGTTTCGGGATGAATCGGTTTACGGCTACTTTGACCGGCTGGTTGATGACGGGTTCTTTGAAGATTTCGATCAGGTCATCTTTATGGGGTCCGGCATGTGTGGCTACGGTGCTGCCGCCTATTCCGTGGTGGCGCCTGGTTGCACCGTGCTGGCG
This sequence comes from Marinosulfonomonas sp., assembly GCA_022712735.1. The sequence goes on from JAFLKA010000347.1 coordinate 3,923, forward strand.
TATAATCCGCAGGCCACGCTTGACCCGCGCGTTACCGAATGGGACCACCGGTTTGGCTCGATGCGCCGCACCTCGTTCACCGACCGCTACGGTTATGCGCCCGACATGATCGATGCCGCCGATCAGGTTTTCGTATTCTATGACCCCGAAGAAGAAATGGACGCAATGCACGCGGCCCTGTTCACCCGCCCGCATGTGACCAAATTGCGCTGCCGCCATTTGGGGCGCCACATTATGCAGGACATGATCCATATGGACATCCTGCAACCGCTGCTGGAAACGGCCGGTGATGGCGGTGATATTGCCAACCATTTTCATCGCCTGTTTCGGGCGCGTCACGCCTATTCACCCTATTTGCGTCGCCTGCTGATGCGGCTGGAGGATGACGACCGCTCTATGTTGTCCGGTCTGTTGTGTCGCAATGTGGTTGGCCGGATGAAAGCGCCGCGGTTCCGCCGCCGCCTGAACGCAATCGAATCCCGATTGACCGAGTCTGGCCGAAGCCTGCCCAGACAGCGCAAGATCGTTCCGGCCACGTAATTTGCAAATTTTATTGCAACCTTAGCAATTTATTTAGAATTATCATGAAATCTGGCCCTGTAGAACAAACAGGGGATATCCATGCTGCGAAATCAATTACCTGCCGATGAACTGGCCCATGTCCGTGATGGAATCCGGGCGCTGCGGGCGCGCGAGGTCGAGTTACGAAAATGTTTCACCGACGATTGCGACAATGGCCTCTTTGAAGGATTTGAATTTGATGTGGTGGTGCGTATCCAGCAGCGCCGCGTGTTGAACAAGGATCGTTTGCCAGCCGCCATTTTGAATGACCCGCAATATTTCGATACGAAATTTTCGCCTATCGTGCGGGTCGTACCGCGTAAAGAGCCGCAATTGCCACTGGGGTTTTCGGATGTGGATGTTATCGCATCTGGCGACAGTTTTGAAGTTGTCGAGGCGTGGACGCAGGCACCCGTGATAAGTAAAAATCTGCCCGCCTGACAATTAGGCGTAGCTTGGGGCGCACAGATTGTGTAATCCATCCTCGTAATGACAGATCAAATCACCCTCCACCGCCCCGATGACTGGCACCTGCATTTGCGCGATGGCGCAATGTTGGCCGCTGTGTTGCCCGAAACCACGCGCCATTTTGCCCGTGCCATCATCATGCCTAATCTGGTGCCCCCCGTGGTCACCGGTGCCGATGCCGCCGCCTATAAGGCGCGGATCATGGCGGTGATACCGGATGGCTCCGATTTCACCCCGTTGATGACGCTCTATCTGACCGAGGACAC
>JAFLKA010000005.1 GCA_022712735.1 Marinosulfonomonas sp.
TTGCCGCAGTCATCATTAATAGATGTTTCATGTTTTCTCTTCCCTGAGTGTTTTTATATTTATTGAGTAGTCTTTTTATCAAAGCTACACCGCGCAAGATTGTTACGTCAACAAATGACGCCACGTCACAATCTTTTAACAATTGTAACGTTGTCAATTTGCACTAGGTATAGGACTGCCTTTTTTGATGTTCAGGTAGTTCGCCACGAAAATAATGGCGCCGCCCAGAAATACATAGCCATCCAGTGGCTCCTGATAAAACAGCATCCCGACCACGGCAATCAGTGGCAGGCGGGCAAAATCGAACGGGATGACCGTGCTGGCCGGTGCAATCGACAGGGCTTTGGTCAGGCAGAAATGGGCCACAAGCCCGGCTGCCCCTATCAGGGCGACCCAGGGCAATGTCACCATAGTTGGTAGGGTGATCTGGCCATCATATCCGGCACAGATCAGCCCCATCACCGATTGCATGACCACCAGCCAGAACAGGATGGTGGTTAGGGATGTGTCACGGGTCAGTCTTTTGGTGAAAATCGCCGATCCGGCAAACCCGATGGCTGACAGCGCTGCCGCACCCAGCCCCCAACTCAAGGATTCCGCCCCAGGTCTTGCCACAATCAGGATACCGATAAACCCGAGTATGCCCGCCAATACCCGCGTCTGTGTCAGTCGTTCACCCAGCAATAACGGCGACAGCGCGATCACCCAGAGCGGCGACGTGAACTCGAGTGCAAAAACCTGTGCCAGCGGGATGGCGGTTATGGCGAAATACCACAGGTTTTGGCCAATGAAATGGCTGATGTTGCGGATCAGGTGGGTTGAAAAATGTCGCGTGCTGATTTGCGGCAATGTTCCGGCAACGCCTGCGATAACGGTGACGATCACTATGCCGATCAAGGATCGGTAGAGCAGTAATTCAAATGTATCCAGCTCAATACTGACAGCCCGTCCTGCGACTGCCATTGATGAAAACGACAGGATCGCCCCGATCATCCAGACGGCTGCGCGAAGGGTTGGGTTGGTCATCCTCAGTTGCTTTCAGTAATAGTATAACTGCGGGGAATGCCTTGGGTAATGCGTGCCCATTCGCTGGCTTTGGTGCGGCTTTGATGCTGGTCGAAATCTGCACGGGTTGCGAAAACCTCGGCCACATTGAAACGGCCCGCATGATCGGTGTCGGGGGTGACATTGAAACTGACACACCCCGCCTCAAGCCGCGTCAGGCGGATGTGTTCGGGCAGGGCGGTGGTTATTTCTTCTAACCTGTCTTCGGGAACATCAATATATCCGGTCAGCTTGATTTGTTTTTGCTTTGTCATTTTCGGTCCATAAATATCCGCGCCGCAGGCAATAAAACTTTTATGCGCTTCGCGCGAGGATATTTACAGAACAGAAATTATGCAATTGTTAACCAGAATCGTCTTAAAACTTATGTGCGGTACAGGCGGGGACGCCGATGGCCGTGAACGGAAATGATGGACACTCTGACCCTAGGTTTGGAAAGGGTGTCTATTATTCCCACTCAATCGTACCCGGTGGTTTGCTGGTGATGTCATAGGTGACACGATTGATGCCCTCAATCTCGTTGATAATGCGGGTCGCGGTCTCTCCTAGAAACTCATGCGTGAACGGATAATAATCCGCCGTCATCCCGTCGACCGATGTCACGGCCCGCAGCGCGCAGGCAAAATCGTAGGTGCGTCCATCGCCCATCACGCCAACCGTGCGCACCGGCAGGATCGCAACGAAGGCTTGCCATATTTCATCATACAGCCCGTGTTTGCGGATCTGGTCGATGTAAACTGCATCGGCTTTGCGCAAAATCTCCAGTTTCTCGCGGGTGATTTCGCCGGGGCAACGGATCGCCAATCCAGGGCCGGGGAAGGGGTGGCGGCCAATAAATGACGCAGGCAAACCCAGTTCACGTCCCAAAGCGCGAACCTCGTCTTTGAACAATTCGCGCAAGGGCTCAACCAACTTCAGGCCCATTTTTTCGGGCAGGCCACCAACATTATGGTGACTTTTGATCGTCACCGAGGGGCCGCCGGAAAACGAAACGCTTTCGATCACATCCGGATAGAGCGTGCCTTGGGCCAGAAATTTGGCCCCGCCCACTTCTGCGGCATATTTCTGGAATACATCAATAAACAGTTTGCCAATGATCTTGCGTTTGGTTTCGGGGTCAGACTGGCCATCCAGTTGGCCTAGAAACAATTCCTGTTCCTGCGCATGGATCAGCGGCATGTGATATTCATCACGGAACATTTTGACGACGTCCGCGCCCTCGTTCTGGCGCAACAACCCGTGATCAACAAACACACACGTTAACTGATCGCCAATCGCCTCGTGCAGCAGCACCGCCGCGACCGACGAATCAACCCCGCCGGATAGCCCGCAAATCACCTTTGCATCGCCAACCTGTTCGCGGATTTTACGAATGGCTTCTTCACGATACGCGCCCATCGTCCAATCGCCGGTGAACCCTGCCAGTTTGATGAAATTCTCATACAACCGCGCCCCGTTCGGGGTGTGGTGCACTTCGGGATGGAATTGCACTGCAAAGAAATTGCGCGAAATATCCGCGGTGATCGCAAAAGGCGCATTGGGCGATGTGCCGTAAACCTCGAACCCAGGCGCGATTTTGGAAACATGATCGCCGTGGCTCATCCAGACCTGTTCGCGGTCGTCATCTGACGCGAACCAGCCATCCAGCAGCGGTAAATGTGCGGGCGTTGGCGTAACATAAGCACGGCCAAATTCGGCGGTGCCATGGCCGCGTTCAACCAACCCACCCAGCATTTGCATCATCACCTGTTGGCCGTAACAAATGCCCAGAACCGGCACGCCAAAATCAAACAGGCTGGCTGGCGGGCGCGGTGATCCATCTTCAATCACGCTGGACGGGCCACCTGACAGGATCACCGCCTTTGGCGCAAATTCAGCCAGAAAGCTGTCAGTCACCTTATTAAAAGGGTGAATTTCGCAATAGACATTGAGTTCACGCAATC
>JAFLKA010000484.1 GCA_022712735.1 Marinosulfonomonas sp.
CAGTTTCGGGGTTACGTCGATTTGGCGGTCGGTGAACAGCTTGACCAGAACTGCGCTGAGCAGGGTGTCATCGGGGCGCGACAGGGTGGTGGTCGTGGTGGCGGCCATCCGGCTTTGCAAATCGGCCAGGGTCAGCGCCCAATGGTTTGGTGCGGCATTACCGGTGACCAGCAGCGGTGTGCCGTTTGCCTGCGCCAGATTGTGCAGATGGAACAGGGCCTTTTGGGCGGGCATGTCGGTGGCGATATCCTGCACATCCTCAACCGCTACGGGGTGCTCAGAAAGGGTAGGGATGTCAGCCGTAGCAAGGGCGCGGGCAGGGATCACCGTGGCTCCGGTATCTGTGGCCCAAACCTGTGTCAGGTGGGTTTTGCCCGCTCCCTTTGGCCCGATCAGGGCCAGCTTGTTACTGGGCCAGTCAGGCCAGTTTTCCAGCACCTTGACCGTCAGCGCATTGGCGGGGGATATAAAGAAATCCTCGCGCCCCAGCGCCGTTTTAACGGGCAGATCAAACGTCATTTGCTGGGCCATTCGTTGTATCACCGGCTAGTCTTCTTTGGATGCTGTGTCGGCGTCTGTTCTGGTCTCGCCGGTCGTCCCTGCAACGCCTTGATACAAGCGCCCCTCTTGGTATTGGCTGATGCCAAAGCGGATCAACACTCCGATAATCGCCGCAACCGGCACCGCCACCAACATGCCGACAAACCCGAACAATGAGCCGAATACCGACAGTGCGAACAGCAGCCAGACGGGGTGCAAACCGACGCTGTTGCCGACCAGTTTCGGGGTGATCACATTGCCCTCGAGCGCCTGTCCAACCATGAAAACACCAGCCACCAGACCCAGCGACACCCAGTCGCCCCAGAACTGGAACAACCCCAGCCCGATGGCCAGCGCGCCGCCGATCAACGCACCGATGTAGGGAATGAAGGTGATTATCCCGGCAAACGCGCCAACAAGCAGGCCGAATTGCAAGCCAACCAGCATCAGACCCGCCGCGTAATAGACGCCCATGGTCAGGCAAACCGTGCCTTGGCCGCGGATGAACGACGACAGTGTCTGATCCACTTCGCTGGCGATTTTACGGATCACAGGGGCATGGTCCCGCGGCAGGTAGCTGTCTATTTTGGCGACCATATTGTCCCAGTCCAGCAACATATAAAATGCCACCACCGGCACGATCACCATCAGGATAACAATGTTCAGCAGGCTCATTGCCGACGATACAATGGTGTTCACCAATTCGCCGCCCTTGGACTGGATCGATTCCCCCAGACTGTCGAGCGTTTGGCGCAGGTTGGAATTGGCGTCCATCAGGGCCGGAAAGCGTTCAATCAGGAAAACTTTGAGCTTGGTAAAGATTTCAGGCACGGAATTGACCAGCGATATGGTCTGCTCGACCAGCGTCGGGATGATCAGCAGCGCCATCAAGACAAAGAGGATGATTGCGAAGACTGTAATAATCACTGTCGCCCAGATCCTCGAAACGCCGATCGCTTCCAGCCGGTCAGCGACAGGATCAAGGAAATAGGCAATCGCGCCGCCCAGAACGAAAGGCAGGATCACATCGCCCAAAAACCACAGCATCACCAGAAAAACCGCCGTTGCGATGCCCCAGTATTTTGTTTGCTCCGACGCGGGTAGGCCCATGATTGCTCCTGTCACTCTTTACACTTCTTGGCCCATGGGGGGCTATGTTGCAAGTGGGCAGGGATGCGGACGGGTTCAAGGGTTCTTGTCTGGCGCACCCAGATCGCCTAGACGGGGCTGCAAATACTGTCGTTTTTCACAAAGGTTACATCCAGATGCGTCTTAGCCGTTATTTCCTGCCCGTTCTAAAAGAAAACCCTGCCGAGGCGAAAATCGTTTCGCACCGCTATATGTTGCGGGCCGGTATGATCAAACAGGCCAGCGCGGGGATTTATTCGTGGTTGCCGATGGGCCTGAAGGTTTTGCGGAAAATCGAAAACATCGTGAATGAGGAACAGGCCCGCGCTGGCCACATCCCGATCCTGATGCCCACCGTGCAATCGGCTGATCTGTGGCGTGAAAGCGGGCGCTATGAGGATTACGGCGCTGAAATGCTGCGCATGTCTGATCGTCACGGACGCGATATGCTGTATGGTCCCACAAACGAGGAACAGGTCACTGACATGTTTCGCGCCCATGTGAACAGCTACAAAGACCTGCCGCTGACGCTGTATCAAATCCAGTGGAAGTTCCGCGACGAGGTCCGCCCACGGTTCGGCGTGATGCGCGGCCGCGAGTTTTTGATGAAGGACGGCTATAACTTCGACATTGATTATGACGCGGCGATCCACGCCTATAATCGCCACATGGTCAGCTATCTGCGCACTTACGAGCGCATGGGGCTGCAAGCCATTCCAATGCGGGCGGATTCGGGCCCGATTGGCGGCGAAGACACGCATGAGTTTCTGGTGCTGGCCGATACGGGCGAGAGCGAAGTGTTCTACGACAGCGCCATTCTGGACATGAAATTGGGGATGCGCGATGTGGATTTCGACAATGTCGAGGAATGCGCGCAAATCGCCAAGGACTGGACCACGCCTTATGCGCGCACAGACGAGACCCACGACGCGGCGCTGTTTGATGCAATCCCAGAGGAACGGCGCAAAACCAGCCGTGGCATCGAGGTTGGGCAGATTTTCTACTTTGGGACTAAATATTCCGACAGCATGGGCGCGACTGTGGTGACCGACAG
>JAFLKA010000189.1 GCA_022712735.1 Marinosulfonomonas sp.
ATTATGAAAACTGGCGTAACTTTGCCTCAGGTTACTTTCCACACGCGCGTGCGCGACGAAAGCATTGGCGGTGACAACCCGTTCAAATGGGAAGAAAAAACAACGGACGATTATTTCAAAGGCAAACGCGTGGTGATGTTCGCCCTGCCCGGCGCCTTTACCCCGACATGTTCGACCTACCAGTTGCCCGGATACGAGGATAATTTCAAATCCTTCACTGCCGAAGGTATCGATGAAATCTATTGCCTGTCGGTAAACGACAGCTATGTGATGAACAAATGGGCCGAGGGCCAAGGCATCAAGAACATCAAAGTTATACCAGATGGCTCCGGAGTCTTTACCCGCCAAATGGGTATGCTTGTTGCCAAAGAGCCTGAGGGTTTTGGTATGCGCTCATGGCGTTATGCCGCCGTGATCAACAATGGTGTGGTTGAGGCATGGTTCGAGGAACCAGGCCGCGCAGACAACCACGCTGATGATCCATATGGTGAATCTTCACCCGAAACAGTGTTGAAATATCTGACGGCTGCCAGCGCAAGTGCCGCTGCCTAAAGCGTTTCGACTTTGCTTTGAATCGATAAAGCAACACATTTCGCGTTTGAGCGTTAGCGAAAGGCAGCTAAATGTGTTTCAGTGACAAGTCGAAATGCGCTAAGATTTTATTGCGGGGCGGTCCACCTGCCCCGCAATTTCATTTGGTAACAATGACTTGCCCGCGATGGTCAGCGTATCGGCCAATTCTTCAAACCATCCGCCCCCCATGCTGCTTTTGCGCCGGACCAGTCCGATAACGCGCGCCGGTTGCGGTTCGGAAAACCGCAAGGTCGCCATATCCGGCACCGCCTTGCATTCGCTGGCCAGCGCGATTTCCGGTAAAAATGTAAGGCCAAACCCCTCGGCCACCAACCGGCACAAGGTCGCCAGCGATGACGCCGACAGGTCCACACGGGTTGCCGCGCGCTCCATCGCGCAAACCTCGAGCGCTTGATCAGACAGGCAATGCCCCTCCTCCAGCAACAACAAACGGTCCGGTGCCAGCGTGGTCGGGCGGGGTGCGTCAGGGGCCGCGGCAAGGGTTGAAATCTGGCCGATTGATCCCGCCAATAGAAACCGGTCGGTGAACAAAACCTGCTCAACCAGCGTCGAGATACCTGAGGGGAGCGCAATCACAGCGGCGTCCAGCGTGCCGTTGTTCAACTCCTCAATCAGGCGTTCAGTGCGTGATTCCCGCACCCGCAAATCAAGCGTCAGGTTCTTGGCCCGCAACATTGGCAGGGCGACTGGCAGCAGATAGGGAGCAATCGTCGGGATCACCCCGAGCGTCAAACGCCCCGTCAAGCCATCGCGCAAACGCGCCGAATCTGTCAAATCGTTCATTTGGGCCATCACCCGTTTGGCATGGCGCAACACATCGTGCCCCGTCGGGGTCAGCACCACATCGCGCGGTTGGCGTTCCACCAGAACCGCGCCCAGCCGGTCCTCGAGCGCGCGGATTTGAACCGAAAGCGCGGGTTGGGTGACGTTAACCTTTGCAGCCGCACGGCCAAAATTCCGCGCCTCGGCCAAGGCGATAAAGTAGGTGAGTTGTTTCAGGGTTATATTCATAACTATTTCTTATCACTATCTGCAAAAAAGACAATTTCTAATTATCACCCACCTGCCCCATCCTTGTCCCATCATCAACAAGGAGTCCTCAAATGACCAAACGCCTGACCACCACCGCCGGTGCCCCGATTCCCGACAACCAGAATTCAATCACCGCAGGTGAACGCGGCCCCGTCCTGATGCAGGATTATCAGCTGATGGAAAAACTAGCCCATCAAAATCGCGAGCGCATCCCCGAGCGCACAGTTCACGCCAAAGGCTGGGGCGCACATGGCACCCTGCGCGTCACCAAAGACATCAGCAAATACACCTGCGCCAAACTGCTCAAAGTTGGCAAGGAAACCCCGATGCTGGCGCGGTTTTCCACCGTTGCCGGTGAAATGGGCGCCGCAGACCACGAGCGTGATGTGCGTGGGTTTGCGTTGAAATTCTACACCGAGGAGGGCAACTGGGACATGGTTGGCAACAACACACCGGTGTTTTTCATCCGTGATCCCTACAAGTTCCCCGATTTCATCCACACCCAGAAACGCCACCCGAAAACCAACATGAGGTCCCCGACCGCGATGTGGGATTTCTGGTCGCTGTCACCTGAATCGATCCATCAGGTGATGATCCTGATGTCGGACCGTGGCCTGCCACAAACACCTATGCAGATGAATGGCTATGGCAGCCATACCTATAGTTTCTGGAACAAGGATGGCGAGCGGTTCTGGGTGAAATTCCACTTTAAAACCATGCAGGGCCACGCCCATTATACCAACGCCGAGGGCAACGCGATTATCGGCGAGACCCGCGAGGGATATCAGGAATCGCTATACGGTGCGATCGATGCTGGTGATTTCCCCAAATGGCGCGTCATGGTGCAAATCATGCCCGAGGCCGAGGCGGACAGCACCCCTTACAACCCGTTCGATTTGACCAAAGTCTGGCCGCATGGCGATTATCCGTTGATCGAGGTTGGCGAGTTCGAGCTGAACCGCAACCCTGACAATTACTTTGCCGAGATCGAGCAAGCCGCCTTTAGCCCGTCCAATTCGGTTCCCGGTATCGGATATTCGCCCGACAAAATGCTGCAAGCGCGGGTGTTTTCCTATGCAGATGCGCATCGTCACCGTCTGGGCAC
>JAFLKA010000318.1 GCA_022712735.1 Marinosulfonomonas sp.
GGAAGGATATCCAGAAACGGAATGCCCGTATCATAGATGGCCTTATGAACCTTCTTGGGCTCAAAAAGAACTGAGTATATGTTCTCGCGCTGGTCTCCCGGGTAGAAGCCCAGCCCACTGGAGGCATTACCCTGGGGGTCACCATCCACCAGCAAAACTTTTTTCTCCATCACAGCCAAAGACGCAGCCAGATTAACTGATGTTGTCGTCTTGCCAACGCCGCCTTTCTGATTCGCTACAACGATTCTTCTCGCCACAGAACCCTCACTTTGCCACTACGATTTACTCTTTTTTCATCTGAAATTTGTTTCACGTGAAACAATTTCCACCCCTCTGGCATTGTTTCACGTGAAACAACCCCGCCGAGGTCTAAATAAATACTTCCATAGTTCGTAGGCCGAATCCAAAATGTTGGCAAGGAGTCTTGCCAAAAAAGACATGAAAACGCAAAAAAGGCGACCTTTGGCCGCCTTTTTAAATATATCCGCGCTGATCAATACATTAATTATATGATCATCAAACAGTGATCGGGCTATTTCCCGTAATACTCCCGATACCAATCAATGAAGTTCTTGATACCAACTTCGACAGTCGTATTAGGCTTGAATCCGATATCTCGAACCAGGTCGCTGACATCAGCTTCGGTGGCTGCGACGTCTCCATCCTGCATGGGCATGTAGTTGATAATCGCCTTTTTGCCGACGACTTCCTCGATGACTTCGATGTACCGAGACAACTCAACGATGGCATTGTTGCCAACATTATACACGCGATACGGCTTGGAACTAGTACACGGGTCTGGGTTGGCCCCATCCCAATCAGCGTTGGGTGTGGCCGTATTTTTGGTGACTCGGACAACGCCCTCGACGATATCGTCAATATACGTAAAGTCCCGCATCATTTTGCCATGGTTGAAAACGTTGATCGGCTTCTCTTCCAGGATGCCCTTGGTAAAAAGAAAGAGAGCCATGTCCGGCCTGCCCCAGGGGCCATAAACCGTGAAGAACCGAAGGCCTGTTGTCGGGAGATCATAGAGATTGCTGTAAGAATGCGCCATCATCTCATTTGATTTCTTGGTGGCGGCGTACAAGCTCATGGGATGATCAACGCCTTCATGCGGACTGAGCGGCATGGTTGTGTTCATGCCATAAACAGAGCTACTGGAAGCGTAGACAAGGTGCTCTACCCCGTTGTGACGGCATCCCTCCAAAACATTCAGGAAACCGACGATGTTGGAATCAATGTATGCCTTGGGATTTTCGATGCTGTATCGCACACCTGCCTGAGCAGCCAGGTTGACCACATGGGTGAATTTCTCAGCCTTGAACAAATCGATCATGGGTTGATCGTCATGCATGTTGATATTCACATGCCTGAAAAGAGGACTCTTACCAAGAATTTCAAGACGAGCCTTTTTCAGGTTCACATCGTAATAATCATTCAGGTTGTCCAGGCCCACGACCTCGTGGCCTTCTGCCACAAAACGCCTGGACAGATTGAAACCAATAAATCCGGCTGCGCCGGTAACAAGTATTTTCATGAAATATATTCCTTTGGTCTGGTGGCCATCCGAATCGGGTGGTGTTGTCTGCTGTGCGTCGAACCGGACGGGAGCATCATGCTCTGCTGCCCAGAAAAATTACACCGGCAGTGATTGGTGGCGATTTCTCTTTTTTGGCTTGGGGGCTGATGCACCTTTTCCAAGCTCGCCGCAACCACATACGCTACCCAATACTGTTTGGGCAAGTCGGCTGGAATTAATCCAAAATTTCACGATCCAGCCCTTGAAACGCCCTCAGAACAGAAGAAACGGGCAAAGTTGGCACTGAAGCCTCTCGTAGCCCTTGTGCCCCAACGCTTCCCGCAGGCCTCTCCCACATTTAAAGCTCAAGGTGCTTTCGCGCCCTTCATGACAAGCACCCCACCAAATGGGTCAAAGTCGCTTCTCGCCCTGTTTTTAGGCGAAATAAAGCTTAAAGGCGGATTTGAAGAATCAAAGGCGGATATTTCTGAGGTCGTCGATGGATATTTGCTGCTCATGGGGAAGCATGGTGATGAGCTTTGCCAAAGGAGGTAATACAAAAATGGTGACGTGCTCCAAAAGATAGGTCGTACTCCCGACCTCAGCTTCAGGATAAATCACCTTCAAGGCCTCTTCGCCAAAACAGGCAATATATGGAGTGCGCCAAAGTTCCCACCCTTTCCAGAACATTTGACTATCGGGCTGGAGCGAACCATCGGTCAAAGCGGAGACCGGCCAAAATGCCGTTGTCCCTTTTGGCCACTTCAGATGGGTGATGATATTTCGGAGCACGCCTCCCCGCTTGGGGTCGGCCTGTCCGCCAAGATCAAGTCCAAGCTCCATGTATGTCCACACCACTTTCGGTGCTTCGGGTACACGCGCAAGAAAAGTTGCCCACGGCTCGGGAAATCCCTGCGGAGTCTGCCGTGGTGGTGCGGTCGGTGCAACCGGTCGCTGCGGAGCCGAAACCTGCTGCTGCACCTGAACCGGTGGCGACGCGCCCTGCTGTTGTTGCGGCGCAACTTGCTGCTGAGGCTGGGATTTGACCTTGGTATCCTGAAGACCTCCGGGACAGAAAACATATTCCAGTCCGGATTCAAGCCAGGGCCTGAGACTTTCCCGTGTGTTCAGCCGAGAAGAAGGTGATCCCATAAACGCCATGCCACTTCGGTTTTTGTAAGTTGCGGCCACATTTCCTTGCGGCCCCGCCTGTCGAGTACAAACATCTGATTGGTGGAAACACCAAATCCACTACCCTTTTTGGAAATATCATTGGCAGCAATCAGGTCGAGATTCTTGCTCCCAAGTTTTCTGGCCGCCTCGTCTTTGAGATTGGACGTCTCGGCAGCAAAGCCGATCAATTTCTGATGCTCGCCCTTGCTTGCACCAAGCGTCTTCAAAATATCCTCGTTCGGCTCAAACTCGACAGTCATCCCGGAGTTACCGGATTCAGTCTTCTTGAATTTCTCATCACCAAACGGAACCGGACGAAAATCGGCGACCGCCGCAGTCAGGCACCCCAAATCCATGGAAGGCCAAAGATCGATACACGCCTCGAACATCTGCGTTGCAGTAGTGACGGAAACCACATTGATACCTACCGGGAAATTCAAGCCCGTCGGACCAGCGACAACCGTGACATCCGCGCCGCGCAAATGAGCGGCCACGGCCATGCAGCCGCCCATGATTCCGCTTGATGGATTGGACCAGAACCTTACCGCATCCCAAGGTTCGCGTGTTGGGCCGAGGGTAATCAAAACTTTTTTGCCTGCCAGATCCTGAGGGCTGATGGCCTTCAACGTGGCGGTAAAAATTTCTTTGAGCGGGGCCAGTCTCCCCTTCCCGGTATCGCCACAAGCCACGTTGCCAGAATCCGGCTCGATGCGAATATAACCAAGTTCGCGGAGCATCCCCCAGTTACGCCTAGTGGCCGGAGCTTCCCACATACGGGGATTCATGGCCGGTGCCACGATCTTGGGCCCGGGAAAAGCCAATGCCTGACACGACAGCATATCATCCGCAAGACCAAAAGCGAGCTTGGCAATGGTATTGGCCGAAGCCGGAGCAATGACCATGACATCGGAAATCTGGCCGGGTTCGAGATGGCCGAAAGCGGTATCCGTCTTGGACCCTCCATCAAACATGGATGTATATACGGGCGATGCGCCAAGGGCCTCGAAGCTGAGACTCTGGACAAATTTCGTGCACGACTTTGTCAGGGTGGCCGAGACCATGCAATCTGCTTCCTGACAGGCTCGCAGAAGATCGAGAGCTTTGTAGGCGGCTATGGAGCCGGTAACACCGAGATGGACACGTTTGCCCATGTACCCGGCGAACTTGTAATGCGACTGCATGAGCTTACTTGCGCTTGGGCATATCTCCGGCGTCCTTGACCTCCACGGCAAAAATCGTGGTGGTTGAGGAGCCGAAACTGTCGTCCACATGGATGACGCAACTCTTGTTGAATTTCTCAAAATTGAGCACATGCACCTTGCTGGCCTTGTTGTTGGAAACCAGAGTCCAGTTGTCCTTGGCCATGTTGTTCACAAAGTACTGAACCAACTCAAGTATCTCGACACGCCCCGTGAATTTCATGATTGCTGCACGGAACTTGGCGTTATCGAGCTTGTAGGATGCGTCCTGGTCGTAGGCAATTTCCTTGGGAATCAGGATGTCATCAAAATCATAGTAGGAATCAGGCTCCTGATACTGTGCCTCCTGAGTTTCACCGGCAGGATCACTGGAACCACCCATTCCGGTAGTTGTACACGCTGCAAGCATACTGAAAATAATGAGAACCAAAATGAATTTGATGAAAGAACGCATGGTTTCCTCCCGAGTGTCCTTGATATTATTTGAACCAATAGAGCCAGCAAACCACTGACCAAATGAAATTTATGAAGAGTCGCTCTTGAGACGTTCTATCTTTTCTTGCAGATATTTTTCCATCTCACGCCGGTCCTTTCTCAAACGAACCAATTCTGATTCGAGAATTTGAAGCTTGGCCTTGATATCTGATGTATCGAAAGTCAGCTTGAGTGCCATCTCCTCGATTTCCGCATCTTTTTGTTCAAGGGCCTGTGTTTGCTGTAAAAATTCTTCGGGCAGCACATCCAGACCAGCGGGCAGTTGCTTCACTTTTTTCTGACTACGCGCAAGAAGAACAAAGGCCGTCTTGAGCTTATGGATATCATCCTGCTGATGCTCGATGATGG
>JAFLKA010000006.1 GCA_022712735.1 Marinosulfonomonas sp.
CACCTTGATGCCGTGCATTTCCATCTGCGCCAGAACCGGCACCAGCGGGCGCTCCATCGTCTCGTAAACCGTGGTCACCTGCGCCACATGCAGGCGCGGTTTCAGGGTCTGCCACAGCCGCAGCGTAATATCGGCGTCTTCCGCCGCATAAGGCACCGCATCGGCCACCTTGACCTTATCAAAGGTGATCATTGATTTGCCCACGCCCAGCAGCGGTTTGATCGGGATCGGGGTGTGGTCCAGATACCGTTCCGACAGCGCATCCATACCGTGATTGTGCAACCCCGCATGTAGGGCATAAGACAGCAGCATGGTGTCATCAATCGGCGCGACACAGACCCCAACGCGGGCGAAAATCTTGGCATCAAATTTCATATTCTGGCCGATTTTCAGGATGCTCTCATCCTCCAGCATCGGCTTTAGCATTGTCAAAACCACATCGGTTTTCATCTGGCCCTCGGCCAGCTCATCACTGGCAAACAGATCGTCCCCAGCGCTTTCTTTATGGATCAGCGGGATATAACAGGCCTCGCCCGCCGTAACGCACAGTGAAATCCCGACCAGCTCCACCCGCATGGTATCCAGCCCTGTGGTCTCGGTATCCACTGCCACATAACCGCGCTCGTAAATCCGCTCGATCCATTTGGTCAGCGCATCCACATCCTTGACCCACTCGTATTTCTCCGCGTCAAACGGCACCGCATCAGGCGCATCCGCAGCGGCCACCACCTCGGCCATTTCAGGTGCTTCTACACCCATTTTGCCAGCCACCCGTTTGGTCAGGGTGCGAAACCCCATTTCATCCAAAAACGCCATCAGCACATCCGGCTCGGGATCCTGCATCTCAAGGCTTTCCAGCGTGAAATCCAGATCCATATCCGGCACCAGCGTCACCAGATCGCGTGAAATGCGGATCAGATCAGCGTTTTCAATCAAACTCTCACGCCGCTTGGGCTGTTTGATCTCGCCAGCCCGTTCCAGCAGCGTGTCCAGATCACCGTATTCGTTGATCAGCAGCGCCGCGGTTTTAATCCCGATCCCCGGCGCACCCGGCACGTTATCAGCACTATCGCCGGCCAGCGCCTGCACGTCGATCACCCGTTCCGGCTTAACCCCGAATTTTTCCACCACCCCTTCAACACCGATGCGCTTGTTCTTCATCGCATCCAGCATTTCAACGCCGCCGCCGATCAGCTGCATCATGTCCTTGTCCGAACTGATGATGGTGCAGCGCCCACCCGCGTCACGCGCCTGATTGGCCAGCGTCGCAATAATATCATCCGCCTCGAAATTCTCGACCTCGATACAGGCGATATTAAACGCCCGCGTCGCATCACGGGTTAGCGGGAATTGCGGCCGCAAATCCTCGGGCGCAGGCGGACGGTTGGCTTTGTATTTATCATATAGATCATTGCGAAACGTCTTGCCGGAGTGATCAAAAATCACCGCGACGTGGGTCGGGGCATCCGTGCCTTTGTTATCCTCGATCTGCTTGAACAACATGTTGCAAAATCCGGCGACAGCACCAATTGGCAGCCCGTCGGATTTGCGCGTCAGCGGCGGCAATGCGTGATAGGCGCGGAAAATGAATGCCGAGCCGTCAATCAGGTGCAAATGGCAGCCTTTGCCAAAACTCATATCGTTCTCCTATGACCAGACCATTCTTTACATCAGGGCGTTGCCCCGCCGTTCATCACTGCTGAAAAGCGCCCGTCAGGGGGCGATGAAGCTGCCGCCAAGTTTAAGTTTTTTCAACGTAATCGCTGTGAATAAATTTGGTGTCGCAATAGGGGCACTCGACCCAGCCATGCTCATTCGGGATTTGCAGCCAGACACGCGGATGACCGTCCGCGCCGCCACCATCACAGGACACTTTGAGTTTCTCGACAACTACGGTCTCGGGGGCTTGGGTGGTCATGACTGCTCCATTCATCAGGTATTTTCACGCCATGATAACGATCCACGACGCAGGAACAAGATCAATCAGCCCCGCCCCAGCATCCGCCCCAGAGGTCGTCCGCCCGGAATATGCACATGTAAATGCTGCACTTCCTGAATCGCATGCGCCCCCGAATTGGCGATCAGCCGATAGCCATCGCCCCCCGCCCCCGGCTCGACTCCCAACTGCTTGCAAACCGCCCCGATGGCGCGGGTGAAATCAACAATTTCGGCATCGCTCGCCTCAGCCGAAAAATGGTCGTAACACACATACGCCCCCTTGGGGATCACCAGCACATGATGCGGGGCCTGTTCGCTTATGTCATTGAATGCCAATGTATGCTCGGTCTCAAGCACCTGCGAGCAGGGGATTTCTCCGCGCAGGATTTTGGCGAAAATATTCTGATCGTCATAGGTATAGGGCATGCGCATTCCTCAATCGGTAAACAGGTGTTCGGTTTGGGCAATCTCGCGGGCTGTTTCCAGTGGTATATTCAGGAACTCGGCCAAGGCCTGCGCGTTTTCCTCGGATGATACAGCCTCGCGGACCCGGTAATGGTTTTCAAAATCCGCGTCCCGAATGCGGTCGCTTTCAAACACCACATCATAACGGATTGTCGGCAGCAGGTTGTTGATCGTCTCAAGCAGGGTGCGCTCGCCTGCCAGCCCGACCCGTTTGGCGTGCCCGATCAGATAATCATCACTGAATTCACAGTCGATCTCCAGCATTTTGGTCTTTGATCGATCCGCGTAAAAATCCTTTAACAAATCCACGTTGTTCGGATCAAAACACACCAACAATCGGTTCGTTTCGTAATAATCAAACAGCATGCGTGTCAGGGCGCGGCGGTGGCGGGTGCGTTTGCCCAGCGTCGATTGAATGCCGCCCAGATCGGGTAATTCCGATTCCTCTTCGTCAAACATGTATTCCAGCACAGGAATGTCCGTCAGCTGGCGAATCTTTGCCACCAACCGTTTGGCCACATGCCATTTCTTGCAGACCACGATCAACAGCTCACGATCGCGCCCCAACGTACTCTCGGTTTCCCAGAACCGTTGTGAAAAACGCCGCCCGATCCGGCCACGTCCGGTTAAAAACTTGAACAGGCTACGCCCTTCATCGGAAATCTGGAAATCCACTTCCCCGCTGGCATAAAGCTTGCCCAACCGCCGTTTTAATTCATTTGCCTCAATGCTGATTTTTCTGGCGAACAGGAAATCCTGACTAAGCAGCAGATCATAATGATCGTTATAAAACGTCGTCGGCATCCCGTAGTCCGAAAAAATCAGGAATGTCAGGGTGCGCGCCTGAATTTCATTTTCCGGCACCACATGGCGCACCAGTGTCTGGAAAAATGTCTCGTCCGGTATCCAGGTCGTGCGGAAAAACCGCATCACATCTTTGCGCTCGCGGGTGAAATCCAGAATCCACTCGATCGTGCGGCGACGCAGGCACCACCATTGACTACCGATCATAATTTGCAAATCGGCTGGAATTTCGCGGGTCAGTCCCAGTTTTTTCTGGAGATTGAACGCGCCGTAAAACCATTTTTTCTGGGTACGTTCATTGAAAAAGTGGCGGTAAATCAGGCGCTCTTCTTTCCACCCCGTCTTAATCCAGTCACTTTCAAAATAGTCATAGCTCTCGATATAATCGAGATCGGCCCCATCCAGAAACTGATGCACATAAGTGGCCGATTTGATCGGCATGCAATCACCCGACAACATATAAAAATGCGTGGCACGCGGGAATGCATCCACCGCAGCCTCGACCGCGAGCAGCGTCGCCTGAACCAATGACCACGCCCCCCAGCCACATTTTATCCGTTTTTTGGCGAATGTAACATTGGGGTTATCTACCAGCGCCGCGTGAATTTGTTTAAATAATTCCGGTTTTGCGCGGGCATCAAAATGAATCGCCATGAAATCGCCAGCCGCCGTTAGCCGACCAGCCTGCTTGATAATCGCATCCGGGTCCTTGTGACAAAGCAAAATAAAGGCGATTTTTGCCATTTTGGAAACTACTACCCCGAAAAACTGAAGATTGTTTACTAAATAGCGCAAATGACCGTTGAATATACAGCATTTATTTGCTTTTTTAGACGTAATTGTCGTTAGGTCAGTTTTCAGACCCAACAAAAGTATAGAGGCGGGTATAAAATATGGGTTTTCCCGGTGTCTGGATGACAGAAAGCGAAAGTGTCGTTTATCGTGTTGTCCCCAAATGTGCATGTTCGACCATAGGCCAAATCATGTATTATTCAGATCACGGCGAATTTTTCGACGGTGACATCCATGATGCGACCGCCAAGATACACAAATGGGGAATCGAGGAGAGCCAGCCGATCATCGAGGCGAACATCGCCAACCACACATCCCCGGCCTTTACCTGCGTGCGTAACCCTTACGGGCGCATCCTCAGCTCGTTCTTTGACAAAATCTGCGGCATTCAGCGCAACGGCCAGCGCTATCGCGGTAAACTGGTTCCGCTGCTGATCCAGAAATATGGAATCGAGGTCGGCGATCCTGAAACCGGATTTGAATTTGACCAGATCAAATCGTTTCGCCGCTTTTTGCTGTTTGCCCGCGACACCATCCGCTGGCGCCGCCCGATGGACCCTGACATCCATTGGTCCGCCATGTCGGGCCATGTCTCGACCTTCATTATGAATGGCGGCAAATACGATTACATCTTCCCGACCGAAACCTTTAACGACGGCATGCAAAATGTGCTGGACGGGATTAAAACCAAACACAAGGTCAAGCTGGACAAAATTCCGCGGTTCAATGAATCCGAAGGCCACGGCCCCAAACGTGCCCACCCAATTGCCGACTACTTCGACGATATGTCGATGCATCTGGTCTATGAAATCTACAAACGCGATTTCAACATGTTCAAATATGACGTGAATGATCCGAACAACAAAATGCCGATTGGTGAAATTGATCTGGATGAAATCCACGCAAAACTTGGGCCCAAAGGCTAAGGTGAAAACTTTCTTGCCTGCGGCGCGGATATTTGGACGAAAAAGAAACCAAATTTTAATCAAATTGTTCTTAGATATAGATGCGGTACAGGCGGGGACGCCGATGACCGCCGAAAGAGAAGCCGCCTCGTTATGCTGATGTATAGCGAGGCGCATTCTGTTTTGCGTTTCTTTTTTGTCCAAATATCCCCGCCGGAGGCATAAAATCTTTTACGAGATCAACCCGCTTTTTCTAAACGCTTCGATCAAATCCGCCTCGGCCCGCGCACCGATGTGGCTGATCACTTCGGACGCCGCAACGCACCCCATATTGCCACAGGTTTCCAGCGCGTAGCCGTTGGTCAGCCCCCACATAAAGGCCCCTGCAAACAGATCACCCGCGCCCGTCGCATCAACAATATCAGTCGGAATCGCAGGTGCATGCCAGCGCTTACCGCCCGACAGAATATGCGCGCCCTGATCGGAATCCGTGCAGGCGACAATCTCGACTTCAGCAGCGGCCTCGTTTAGTGCCGCATCAAAATCCTCGGTCCGGTACATCGATAGCATTTCGCTCCGGTTACAAAACAACAAGTCCACGTCCGATTTGATCATCTCGCGAAATGCATCGCGGTGGCGCTCCACACAAAACGGATCTGACAGGGTCAAAGACACCTTACCACCCGCCGCTTTGCAGGCCGCATTTGCCTTGGCAAACGCCTCGTGGCTCTCCGGCCCGTCAAACCGGTATCCTTCCAGATAAATCCATTCGGCATCGGCCATTTGCGACTCTATAATATCGGACGGATGCAAAAACTCGGTCACCCCCAGATAAGTGTTCATCGAGCGCTCGCCACAGGGGGAAACCAGCACAATACAGCGCCCGGTTTCCTGCGGTGCATCAGCCGCAGCCAGCGCAGTTTCATAATCCACCCCCTGCGCCCGCAGATCGTGGGCAAAAATCGCACCCAGCTGATCATCCTTCACCTTGCCGACATAGGCTACGCGCCCCCCCAGATGCGCCGCCCCCGCAATCGTATTCGCAGCGGACCCACCCGAAATCTCGGTCGCAGGGCCAACCTTGTTATACAGCTCCACTGCGCGATCCATGTCGATCAGCTGCATGATGCCCTTCTCGATCCCGTTATCGGTCAGAAAACTGTCATCCGCATGGGCCAACACATCCACCATCGCATTGCCGATACCGACGATCTGGTATTTCTTTGTCATAGGGTCTTTTCCTCATAGGGGCATAGATCATTAATAATACAGTTGGCACACACGGGTTTGCGCGCCTTACACACGTAACGGCCATGCAGGATCAGCCAGTGATGCGCGTGCTGTTGATAGCGTGCAGGGATGTTGTCTTCAATGGTGCGTTCCACCGCATCTACATCTTTTCCCGGCGCAATACCGGTGCGGTTACCGATGCGGAAAATGTGGGTGTCGACAGCTTGGGCCGGTTGATGAAACCACATGTTCAAAACCACATTCGCGGTCTTGCGCCCGACCCCTGGCAAACTAACCAATGCAGCGCGTGAATCCGGTACAACCCCGTCAAAATCATCGACCAATATCTGGCTCATTTTAATGACATTTTTGGCCTTCTGACGAAACAGACCGATGGTCTTGATATGCTCGATCAACCCCTCTTCACCCAGCTCCAGCATCTTGGCGGGCGTATCGGCCACCGCAAACAAATCGCGCGTCGCCTTGTTCACCCCGACATCCGTCGCCTGTGCCGACAGCGCCACCGCCACCGTCAAGGTATAGGCGTTGGTATGGTGCAACTCGCCTTTGGGTTCCGGCTCCATCTGGTGAAACCGCTGAAACACCTCGACAATCGTCCGATAATTCATTTGTTTTTCCATGCGCTATATATCTGTAAATCACAGCAGATGAGCAAGCCCCCGAGGTGCAAAGAAATCGTCTCAAATCCGATGCGCATTTTTGTTCACCATTAATCCGCCCTTACACGGGCGTGTGCCACTGTCTGGTCAGATAAACATTTTCGGGATGTCGCATGGGCTATGCTTACTCAACAGATGCGCTGGTCTATGATAGCGCGACCAACAGCTGGTCGCTGCGCCCAGACTATGATTTCACCGAACATCGCGTTGAAATCAGCATCACCGATAATGACGGCTATCTGGATGGCGATTTTAACAATGACGAGGTTGGCGATGATTCCAGCCAGACCGGCACTGTCACCGATATGGACGGGAACCTGATCGCCTCGGGGCAAATATATGACGAACTGTATTACAAAGTCCAAAGCCCCACGGGTGAAATGTCCTATATTGAGGTCATGGAAATTGACGGGGTTGTTGTCGGTTTCATTGTCACCACCCCGTTGGATCCGGGGGTCAGTTATACAGAAATCGATAGTGGCAATGTTCACACCACTGAAGATGGTGGCGAAACCCGCCTGCTCTATTCCGATCTGGCCAGCGTGCCCTGCTTTTGCCAAGGCACCACATTAATGACGGCCACGGGCGAACAACCCGTCGACTGGATCCGCTCCGGTGATCGCGTGTTAACCAAAGACCACGGTTTCCAACCTGTGCTATGGGCGGACCGCACCCTCATCAGTGCCAATAAACTGCAATCAACAGTCAGTTTACGCCCGATCAAAATCGCCGCGCATAGCATTGATAAGGAAACACCGGCACAGGATTTGCTGTTGTCCCCCGAACACCGCATCTTGCTAAAATCGCCACTGATCGAACTGCTGTTTGGTTGTGACGAGGTGTTCACCGCGATTAAAACCGTTACCAATGACGGTGATGTTGCCCAAACCCTGCCTGATCACGCCATTTCATATTACCACATCCTGTTTGCGCAACATGAAATCGTGCTGGCCGAAGGACTGTGGGTCGAAAGCTTTTTCCCCGGAAAAATGGCGCTTGCCGCCTTGCCCGCCAAAAAACAGGCGCAAATCCGCGGTCTGCTCGGGGCGCAAACCGACACCATGCAAACCGCACGGTTTTGTCTAAAACCAAGAGAGGCAGCGCTGCTCATGCCGCAGAACGCCCGCAACATCCGCCAACACCTCTCGGTTGCCTGACAACACCCGACAATAGCGCACCTTTCGGGTCGCATAGCACCCCACTCTGGCTTAGCGTTGAATCAGCCAAAGGATGTGCAAATGCCCGATATGACCGACACCGCCTATCATTACGGCGTCATTAAACGCGCCATTGATGTGATTG
>JAFLKA010000007.1 GCA_022712735.1 Marinosulfonomonas sp.
AGCCTTTAACACGCCCCAATAGTTCCGCTACCTGAACCAAAAGCGGCTCTAATTCAGCTGAATCGTAGGAAAACTGTGGCCAGCTTGAAAGGGTCCAAATAGGGGTCATGAGGGGATTAATAGCCGTAATGTCCTCATAAAGAAAGCGTAAATGAGGATAATGGGCAGGTTTTCTCCTCAATACGCCATACGCTTGATAGGGTTGTTATAATTTCTTGCTCTGTCGCAAACTTTTGGGTCTACTTGCCAGCGCGCCTAATTTTATCATAAGCGGACTCGGCATTGCCAAGTCGTTTGCCATGTCTAAGCGGGCTATCCCGTCTCGATGAAAATTCCAGCCAAAATACCCCGCCTGAAGGGTTTCGCTTTCCTCGGAACGCGGATCATCGGCGCATACGGGTTTGAACAACGCGATTGAAATTTTGCGCAGGCTGACCCGAAACCGTGAAAAGCTATTTGGACGCTTCAAATCACTCCGACAGGCCCAAAGATTTCGTGCCGCCCCGCCGCCACAAACTCCTCGCCATATTTTATCGCCATGCCAGATCCGGTGCCTTCCGGCTTTGGACTGCTTATACCGTCGTAATGACCGTTCTGCCCCTATAAAATTTTGCATAGCTTATGGCAGAATTAAATCGATAGGGAAACATTGTGAAAATTTGCGACAGAACCAAAGATGGTACCGCCTAGCGCTGACGGGTGACATTTCTACTTGATTACAACAATTTTTTGTAATTGGGACTTAATTCTAAGTAGCGGAGTTTACTCTCTGGGCTGCCCGGCGTTTGATTTGCAGGGCTGCTATTGGCACCATCAACATCAGGCCAATGCCCATAGTAATCAAACCGGGGGCGATGAACAGGAATGACACTATCGCAACCCACCAGCGCTCCAACTTGCTAAGTGGCACGATGAGGTAACCCGCAAACGCGATGCCCATGCTGGCGATCCCGAGCATCGCACCGATCAATGTGATGGCGAAGGATGCCCATGTGAACCCTTCTGCAACCAGCAATAATGCGGGCGAATAGACGAACACAAAGGGTACTAATGCCTTGGCGATGCCCAAACGGAACGCCGTGTTCCCCGTCTGGAACGGGTTTGACCCCGCAATGCCCGCCGCCGCATAGGCGGCCAACGCCACCGGCGGCGTGATATCTGCCAGTACCCCATAGTAGAAAACAAAGAAGTGCGACACGATCGGTTCCACGCCGAGTTGTGCCAAGGCGGGCGCAGCCACGGCGACAAGGATAATGTAGGTCGCAGTGGTTGGGATGCCTGCGCCCATGATGATACAGGCGAACGCAATCAGAACCAGTGATACAAACAGCGCCCATTGTTCAACCCCGAAATAGCTAAGTGGCCAGATGGTGCTGATGGTTTCGCCGATGTCTGTGGCGGTTTGCACCACAACATAGCCCAGACGAAAGCCAACGCCTGTCAGGGTGACAACCCCAACGATGATGCCGACGCAAGCCGCAGCAGCGCCAACCGCCAGCGTGTTTTTCGCACCCGCAGACAAGGCCTTCCACAGGTCCGTAACCGTCAGCCGGTTGTTGGGGTTCAGGAACCCGACCACCACGCAAGCGATGATGCCGTAGACGGCGGCGAAATCGGGGGTTTTGCCGGACAGGATCAGATAGACCAGAATGCCCAGCGGGATGATCGACAGCCAGTGTTGGCGCAACACAACGCCCGCCTTTGGCAACTCGTCCGCGCGCAAGCCGCGCAGGCCCAGTTTCTTGGCCTCAAGGTGGACCATGATGAAGATGCCATAGTAATGCAGCAAGGCTGGGAACAGCGCCGCCGCCAGCACATCGCGCAGCGGGATTTCAAGGTATTCCACCATGATAAACGCCGCCGCCCCAAGGATTGGCGGGGTGAGCTGGCCACCGGTTGACGACGTGGCCTCAACCGCACCTGCGAAATGCGCGGGGTAGCCGACCTTTTTCATTGCTGGAATGGTCAGCGCGCCGGTTGTCACAGTATTGGCAATAGAAGAGCCCGAGATCGTGCCCATGAAAGCGGATGAGAAAATCGCCACCTTGGCAGGCCCGCCAGAATAGCGCCCCGCGACCACCATTGCCAGATCGATGAACAGCTGGCCTAGCCCGATCCGCGTGGCCAGAACGCCAAACAGGATGAACAGGAACACATATTGCGCCATCACGCCGATGGCGACGCCGTAGATGCCCTGATTGGTCATATAAAGATGGTTGATCAGCCCCAACCAACTGGTGCCGCCATGTTTCAGCGCCCCCGGTGCATAGGGACCGAAAATAGCAAACCCGATGAAAACCAACGCGATGATCGGCAGGGTCGGGCCGATCGAGCGACGCGCGGCCTCGAGCACCAGAACCAACAGGAAGGTGCCCATCATCACGTCGCCTTGCGACGGGTTGCCGACCCGCTCAGACACGATTTCCGGTGGCAGTAATGGCAGATACAGGGATGCCCCGACCGCAAGGAACGAGAAGATAATATCGAGGATCGACACGCCGCTGAACCGGTACCAAGCAGGTTTCACCACCATGCCCTGTTCGGATTTACGCCATGAAAACAGCAGAAAAACCAACCCAAGAACAAAAGACAAATGAATGCCGCGGTGCAGCAGTTCGCGGATCAGGCCAAAGCCCGAGGCGTAGAAATGATAGACCGACATCGCCACCAAGGCGGTCGAAATGATAATAGTGAGGGTTTTTCCGGTGCTCCGAAATGCCGTTTCAGGGTCAAATTCCCGTTCGATTTCAGCAAGTTGTTCAGGCGTCAATTCGGGGGTGTTATCTGCAGGCATTGGTCGGCTCCGGTCGTATATAAAAAGGCCCGGACACAGTGATGCGTCCGGGCCGGTATTTTGATTAAAACAGGCTTATTCGATCAGGCCAGCTTCTTTGTAGAAGCGCTCGGCACCAGCGTGCAGCGGAACACCGATACCGTTCAGGGCAGATTCCATCGTGATGGTTTTGCCTTTGGCGTGACCAACATCCAGCAGTTTGCGGGACTGTTCGTTCCACATTGCTTTGGTGATCTGGTAGATCAGCTCGTCATCTTCCTTGGCACTGGTGAACCATTGTGCGCCAACGGCCACAGTTGTGGTTGTGGCCACACCTTCATAGGTGCCTTCTGGAATGTCGCTGGCAGCAAAGAAACCGTATTTATCGGTCAATGCAGCCGCGGCAGCGCCATCGATTGGAACCAGTTTGATGTCGGCAGCAGATGCCAACTCGACCAGCGAACCTGTCGGGTAACCGGCGACCACAAAGAACGCGTCGATTTTGCCGTTGCGCAGCGCTTCAGATGCAGCACCACCCTTAAGGGCTTCGGCGGTTACATCATCGGATGTTAAACCACTTGCCTCAAGGATCATGTTGGCGTCGACATATGTGCCGGAACCCGGCTCATCCAGTGAAACGCGTTTGCCTTTCAGATCGGCAACCGAGTTGATGCCGCTGTCAGCCAGCGCAACCAGATGGATGTGCTCTTCAAACAACGCAGCAATGGTGCGCAGGTCTGTCGCTGGCTCTTTGCCTTCCATTGTGCCGGTGCCGGTGTAGGCCCAATAGGCCACATCGGACTGTGCGAAACCGGAGTTGCGCAGGCCGGACAGGATGGCGTTTACGTTATCAACCGAACCGCGCGATGAAACGGCGGATGCAATCAACCCTTCAACGCCACAGCTACCGCCCGCATCGCATTCGCGCGACCCTGGTGGTTTGGAAATCGCGTTCGCGATCACGCCGCCAACGGGGTAATATGTATAGGCGGTGCCGCCAGTACCGATGGTAAAGAATTTAAGGTCTTGGGCAGAGGCAGATACGCCAAAGCCGACAACAATAGCGGCGCCAAGGGCGGCTGCTTTGATGCCTTTGAGTGAAAATGTCATGAATTATTATCCCTATTCGATTGGTGCTGTTTACGAGGTGTTCGCGCATCTCTTGGCGGACCCTAGTCAATTGTGCTCAGCGGCACAACTGGGATATCGAATCTGGATGGGCTGAACGCCCATCGGGTCCATACGGCTCATCCCTCAACCATTCTCTGCGCGTCGCAGGAATGACTGATTATCATTAGCGTATTATTCTGGGTTATGGCGTCAAGTTCCCCAGAGCTGGATGTGGTCGTTTTCGTTGCAATCGCCCATCCATTCATCTCATAGCTTGTCGTTAGCGGGCACGTGCTATCAACAACTGCACCATCGGACCAACCGCCTTGACGATTTCCTCGATCCCAGCCGAATTGGGATGAATACCATCTGTTTGCATATATTTTCTCGCCGGAATTTTTGCGGAACCCTCAAGCAGTGGCGCAAAAAGATTTGCCAGAAACAGGGTGCTGTATTCTTCGGCAAGCTCGGGATATAGCGCATCAAACTGCGCCTTATAATCGGGCCCGAAATTTCCCGGCGCAGGCATCCCGACCAGCATCACAGGCAATTCGCGGCTGGTCGCAACATCCAGAATTGCAGCAATATTCGCACGGCTTGCTGCGGGATCAATGCCGCGCAGGATGTCGTTG
>JAFLKA010000279.1 GCA_022712735.1 Marinosulfonomonas sp.
CGAAATAGTTGCAATCAACGACATCTCTCCAGAAGTCACGCGCGTCCAATACAAACCCTCCAATCGAAACAAACCGAAATCGGTATTGATCCTTTGGCAGCGCATACCAGAGGTTAAAGAGGGTGTTTTGGCGCAGATAGAAACCTCATTCGGCCAGTCGTTGCGCGCAACCGACAATACAAACCACACCACACCCCCAACTTGACCCACATCAAAGACACCCCGCAACACACCCCTATCCTAACCCGCACCCCAAACACCTGTGATCCAAGGACACCAAATGCGCACGCTACCGGACAAGATCATTGAACTCACCCTGCCCTCTGGTGCCAAGGTCAACGTCGATGCCAACGGCTATCTGACCGATCAGCACGACTGGACGCCCGAATTCACCGATTACCGCGCAGACGTCGAGGGCATCACCCTGACCCCGCTGCACCTCGAAATTCTCAAATTCATCCGCGATAGTGAGGAAGAAAAAGGCGTCATGCCCGACGTGCGCTTTGTGTTCAAATACATCGCCAAACGCGACGGGCTGAACAAAGCCGGTGCGAAAGCCGCACTCTACGCCCTGTTCCCCTACGGCTACACCGGCCAAGCCATCAAAATGGCCGGCATGAAACAACCCCGCGCATGGTCCACGGGTTAACTCCAGCTTGATCTTCTTCTTGCTAAAAATACCTGCGCCGCAGGCACACTTAATAATAAAGCGACGCGCAGCGTCACCGCTAAGCTGACTTCGCGACCCAAGCCTGTATCTGCGGCGACTGCATCGCCCCTGATTGCCGCGCTTTCTCGCGCCCGCCCTTAAACAACGCCATCGTCGGTATCCCGCGAATGTTATAACGCTGCGAGGCCTTCGGATGCGCCTCGGTGTTGATCTTGGCAAACCGCACATGCGGCTCCATTTTTTCAGCCGCCATCATAAACTGCGGCGCCATCATCCGGCACGGTCCACACCACGGCGCCCAGAAATCCACCACCAACGGCACATCGTCATTCTTCGCCGCCTTGGCCAAAATCTCCAGACTAATCTCGATCACCTTGCCAGTGATCAACCACGCGCCACACTTGCCGCACTTGGGCCGATCGCCAATTTTGTCCGCCGGAAACCGCCCCACAGCGCCACATTCCAGACAGGTGCATTTCAATGGTTTGCTCATCTCAAAACTCCGTAAATCATTCGTTGTCCCTTATATAGGGCACCCAATCAGCGATTGTTACAGCGCCAATTCGCCGCGCATCAGCACCACGCCCTGCCCGCCAACCTTGACGCCAACTGGCGCGTCGCGCGGCCCCAAAACCTCGACCTGCGCTGATCCCGCACGCCCCATCCAGTGCCCCTGCTCGGCCACGAACGACGCACGTTCAATCAGCCCGTGATGCCACAAATAAGCCGCCATACAGCCCGTTGCTGACCCCGTAAAAGAATCCTCCGCAGGCATCGGCGGTGGCAGCAACAGACGCGAAAACGTATCGCCCGCCTCGGTTTCGCCTTCGCGCACCACCAAAAACGGCTCCATCGCGCGTGCCGCACCCAACCCGCGCGCCGCGTGATAGGCCGCAAGCCGGTTCAAATCCAGCGCCGCACGGCGCAACGCCGCCAAATCCCGCAGCACCGCGATGCAAAACGGCGTGCCGGTTGAAACCGTTTGTGGCACGCCAACGATGTCCTTGGCTGACAGCCCGTAAAGCTGCGCAATCTCGGCCGGATCATGCACCTCGCCAAACACTGGCGCTTGTTGGGTCATGGTAATCACCCCGTCCGCCACCGAAATCGGCAACACACCCGCCCCAACTTCAAGCGTAAATTCCGCCCGCCCGCCAACCAGCGACACCAGCCCGCGGTCCAGCAACGATGTCACCGTGGCAATCGTCGGATGCCCCGCCATCAATATTTCCTGATGCGCCACATAATATCGCGCCCCGAAATCCGCCACGTCGGACCCGACCAGATAGGCGCATTCCGACAGCGATGTTTCATTGACCAGCGCCAACCGTTGCGGAAGGCTCAACGCGTCCGCCCCATGCACCACCACACAGGCGTTGCCACCGAAGGGGCGCGTGGTGAACGCATCGATCCAGTCAAAATTATACGTCATTAGTGAACCGTCACCGGTGACAGATCATTCTGCCGTGCCAGCATAAAGGCCATATTGCGGTCCTTGACCAGCGCCAACCGCTCGCCATCCGCTTTGCACACTGCATACAGATGCTCGATGCCCTGCGCCTGCTCCTGCACCTCTTTGGGCAAGTCCGCCACATCAACGGCCGTGATATAAACGATGTTGTCCTGCCCCTCGGGGCCAAATTCATACTTGGTATCCATTTCGCGCCTCCTTGGCTAATCAATCGGGGTTATCGTTTCGTGATCGTGATCGTCTGAACCACCGCGTCTGGCGTGGCCCGCGCAAGGTCTATGTGCAGCAAACCGTTTTCCATTGCGGCCTCCCCCACTTCAACCCCGTCCGCCAAAACGAAACTCTTTTGAAACTGCCGCGCCGCAATGCCGCGATGCAGGAACACACGGCCCTCATCCACCTCGCCTTGGCG
>JAFLKA010000284.1 GCA_022712735.1 Marinosulfonomonas sp.
GCCCTGCTGCTCGGCCACTTCGCGGGCCGCCTCGTTATCATCCCAGACCACGGGTGTGGCACCTCCCGCCTCGAGTGCGATTGCGGCGGCGAGGCCGGAGCGGCCAAGACCCAGCACGGCCACCTTCTTGCCTTCGTATCCTTGAACGGGGATCATATCACTGCCCTTACATAACCGGTTTGCACCCTGTTTAGGCGGGCGCAAGGGTTTGCGCAATTCCAGAAGTTAAGGCGCGGGGCGCAGGGGGATGGGCGGCGGGGCACGAATCGACCAAGCGGACAGGTTAACAAGGGGTTTGAGCCGTTTTGAGGAATATGAAAACCATATGAACCGCATATGAATTCCATATGAGGAAAAACACGGATGGGCGTG
The DNA here is from genome assembly GCA_022712735.1 of Marinosulfonomonas sp. The sequence goes on from JAFLKA010000284.1 coordinate 373, forward strand.
GTTAATGCTGCGGGCGGTGGGGGGTGTTAAGGATTTGGGTGGGGTTGGGGTGGGTGCCTAGGGCTTGTCACGCAGGAAGCTCTCAAGATTTTTGCGCAGCCTTTTGCTGTCTGGATGTTCCGCCCCCAAAGCAGCCTCGCTCACCGAAACAGCCTGTTGAAAGAGCGGTTCTGCAGCAGCATAGTCAGCCTTATCATGCAGCAGCAGTGCCAGATTGTTCAAGTGGGTGGCATAGGTGGGATGACCCGTGCCGATGGTTTTGGCGTCGATCTCCAGCACCTGTCGAAAAAGCGGCTCGGCAGCGGTGTGGTCGCCCTTGACCTGCAGCAGACTCGCCAAGTTGTTCAGGTACTTGGCGTAGGTGGGATGTTCGACCCCGATAGTTTTAGCGGCAATCGCAAGAGCCTGTCGGAAAAGCGGCTCGGCAGCAGCATAATCGTCCTTATCGTCGAGCAACCCCGCCAGATTATTCAGATTGGTTGCATAGTCGGGGTGATCGGTGCCTAGGGTTTTGGCATCAAGTGCAAGCGCCTGCCGATAAAGCTGCTCGGCAGCAGTGTAATTACCCTCCGCATGAAAACTTAACGCTAGATTATTCAAGGCCGTGATGGTTTTTGGGTCTGTTTCGCCGTACTGCTGTTGCGCCAAATCAAGCAAATCCTGATCTATCTTGATTGACTGCTTATGCTGCCCCGCCCGCCATAGAAACGTGCCTGCCTTGCCCAATGTCACATAAGATGGATCAAGACGGGCAGCTTTGCTATAATGCGTGGCGGCGTCAGCCCATCTGATTTCCGCCTCGGCGATTTCGCCACGGCCAAAGGCGGCGCGGGCGGCGGATTGCACTTCAAGGTCGGCGCGGGCCTCGACCTCGGCAAAGATTTCATCTGCGATGCTGTAATCACCGGCCTCGAGTGCGGTGCGGGCCTTGGTCAGACGGTCGCCGCCAATGTCGTTGCCTTCACGCACGAGCAAGGTTTCAAGCTTTGTGATCTGTTCATTCGCCGCTTGAAGGGCTTGATCGGGGTTGGCTATGAGTGCGTCTAGTTCAGCTATTTTTGCGAACAGAGTGTTGCGCTCATCAGTATGGGCATCTTCAAGTTCGGCCTTTATATCGGCGCGCATCTTTTTCTGGATTTGCAGGTAGCTGTCAACATCGAGGCGAGGGTTATCATCGGGTTGGATAAGCTCAACCTTTTGAGGTTTCTGGAACTTGCGGGCAAGCGTGCGGAATGGTGAAAAAATCACTTCGACAATGGTTGTCGCCGCAGCAGCCCCGCCAAGGAACACTGCGTTTTCAGTGATTAGTTCAACGAATACTATCCACAAACCATATCTACCTTTACCGCACCTTCAGCGTCGCCAACCCGATCAGCGCCAGCACCAGTGAAATGATCCAGAACCGGATCACGATCTGCGGCTCGGCCCAGCCCTTTTTCTCGAAATGGTGATGGATCGGGGCCATCAGGAACACCCGTTTACCGGTGCGCTTGAAGTAGAGCACCTGAATGATCACCGACATGGCCTCGGCCACGAACAACCCGCCAACGATGGCCAGCACAAGCTCGTGTTTGGTGGCCACCGCGATTGCGCCCAATGCACCGCCCAAAGCCAGCGATCCGGTGTCGCCCATGAACACGGCAGCGGGCGGCGCGTTATACCACAAGAACCCGAGACCGCCGCCAATCAGCGCCGAGGTGAAGATGAACAACTCGCCGGTATTGGGCACGTAATGCACATCCAGATATTCGGTAAAGTCAACGCGCCCGACAGCATAGGCGATCACCCCCAAGGTGCCCGCCGCGATCATCACCGGCATGATGGCCAGACCATCCAGCCCGTCCGTCAGGTTAACCGCATTGGCCGAGCCGACGATCACGATCATCACAAAGGGGACATAAACATAACCAAGGTTGATCAGCGTATCCTTGAATACCGGCATCGCCAGTTTATAGGCCAAATCATCGGGGTGGTATTGCGCCGCCCAATACGCAGCAATCGCGGCGATCAGCAGGCCCAGCCCGAAACGGATTTTACTCGATACGCCTTTGGTATTATTCTTGCTAACCTTGGCGTAATCATCAGCAAAGCCGATGGCGCCAAACGACAGGGTGACGAACATCACCATCCAGATATAGGGGTTGTCGAGGCGCGCCCACAGCAGGGTGGAAAACGTCAACGCCCCGAGGATCAGAACACCGCCCATTGTCGGGGTGCCGGCTTTGGCCAGAATATGGCTTTGCGGCCCGTCTTCGCGGATTGGTTGGCCGTTGGATTGTTTGCGTTTCAAAAGGTTGATCAGCGGTTGGCCAAAGATAAAGCCGAACACAAGGGCGGTGAAAAATGCCCCGCCCGAGCGCACGGTGATATACCGGAACAGGTTGAAGACATCACCACCATCAGAAAGCTCGGTTAACCAGAAAAGCATTTACACTGCACCCTTTATTTTTGTCGTCATTTTGTCGTCTCGCTGGTTTGGTCCAACTTGCGAATTGCGGTCACAACCACGCTAACGCGAGACCCTTTTGACCCTTTTACCAAGATCACATCGCCCGCGTCCACCAGCCTGTGGGCAATTTTTGCCAGTTCCGGTGCGGTGTTGACCCATTCGCCACGTTTATGCTCTGGCAGGGCCAGCCACAGCCCGCGCATCAGGGGACCGCTGCAATGCACCTTGGTGATTTCCTCAAACGCCGGATGACTGGCAAATTCGGCATGTAGCGCCGCCTCGTCCTCGCCCAGCTCCAGCATATCGCCAAGGATGGCAATCCGGCGTCCGGTTTCCCGTTGGCCCAGCCCGTTAACCGGCTGACTGGCCGCCAGCACATCCAGCGCCGCATCCAGTGATGTGGGGCTGGCATTGAAAGCGTCATCAATCAATGTCAGAGCCTGATCGGTTTCCACCGCATCCAGCACCACAATCTCGCGGCTGCCGCGCCCCGCTGGCGGCTTCCATTCGGCCATGTCATTGGCGGCCAGCGCCACGTCCAGATCAAGCGCCTTGACCACCGCCAAAACCCCTAATCCGTTCATGGCAAAGTGCCGACCTAAGCTGTTAATTTTGAACAGCACCTCGTCGTCTGCCACCTGCCCGCGCACCACGGTCATATTCCCCGCAAGCTGCACCTTAAGCAGGTGATGGGTATTTTTTGCTTCCTCACCAAACGTGGTGTAGGCCACGCCCAGAGCATCGGCACGTTCAGTCAGAATTGGCGAGGTTTCAAGATCACCATTCACCACCGCCACGCCGCCTATCTCCAGCCCGTCAAAGATCGACGCTTTCTCAGCGGCGATGCCTTCAATGCCGTCAAACGCCTCCATGTGCGCAGCCACCACATTGGTGATCATCGCCACATGCGGGCGGGCCAGTTTGGCCAGCGGTGCGATTTCACCAGGGTGGTTCATGCCGATTTCGATGATGGCGTAATCGGCGTTTGCTGGCATGCGGGCCAATGTTAGCGGCACACCCCAGTGGTTGTTAAAACTGCGTTCGGCGGCGAACACCTTGCCTTGGCGGGCCAGAACGCTGCGGAGCATTTCCTTGGTCGAGGTTTTGCCGACTGATCCGGTGACGCCGACGACTTGGGCTTTGGTGCGCGCGCGGGCATAGATGGCCATCGCTTCCAAAGCTTTTAGAACATCGGGCACGATCAGTAACGGCGCATCCGGCGCGACACCTTCGGGGATGCGCGACACCAACGCGGCTGCCGCACCTTTTTCCAGCGCTTGGGCAACGAAATCATGGCCATCACGGATGTCTTTGAGCGCCACAAACAGATCGCCCGCCTCGATTGAGCGGGTATCTATGGAAATGCCGCTGGCTTGCCACGCGGTTGTCACCTGTCCGCCTGTGGCCACCAAAGCATCCTCGGAAGTCCACAAGATACTCATGTCACTATTCATACGGGGCGCCCCTCAAGGGCAGCCACCGCAACGCTGGCCTGCTCCACATCATCAAACGGCAACACATCGTCGCCGACGGTCTGTCCCGTTTCGTGCCCTTTGCCCGCAATCAACAAAGCATCCCCCGCTTGCAGCGCGTCGACCCCGCGCAAGATTGCCTCGGCGCGGTCGCCGACTTCGGTGGCCTCGGGGCAGCCCGCCATCACCATCGCACGAATGTCGGCGGGCACTTCGGAGCGCGGATTGTCATCGGTGACAAACACCACATCGGCATGTTCTGCCGCCGCCTGCCCCATCAAAATACGTTTTCCAGGGTCACGGTCGCCACCCGCCCCCAGCACCACAATCAAGCGGCCCATCACATGCGGGCGCATCGCGGTCAGGGCCGTGGCCACCGCATCCGGCGTGTGGGCAAAATCAACAAACACCGCAGCGCCATTATCGCGCGTCGCCGCCAGCTGCATGCGGCCGCGCACCGTGGTCAGGTCTTGCAATGTGTCGAACACCTCGGCGGGCTTCGCCCCGCAAGCGATCACCAAGCCCATCGCCACCATCACGTTTTCGGCCTGAAAACCGCCGATCAGATCAAGCCGCGCCTGATGCGGTTTGCCCTGCCATTCAAAGCGTAAATCCTGCCCGGTGGAATCAAACCGCTGACCAACCATACGCAAATCGGCATCAACGGATTTACCGACCTTCAGCAACCGCTGGCCGTGGTCGCGGGCGATGCCAGCCATCACCGCGCCCTTTGGGTCGTCCATGTTGATAACGGCGATGCCATCCTCGCCCAGTACCCGCGAAAACAGACCGGCCTTGGCGTTGAAGTATTCCTCGAAAGACTTGTGGTAATCCAGATGGTCCTGGGTGAAATTGGTGAACCCTGCCGCGGTTAAGCGCACCCCGTCAAGGCGGCGCTGCTCCAAACCGTGGGAGGAGGCCTCCATCGCGGCGTGTGTCACCCCCGCGCCCGCCATTTCGGCCAAAACGCGGTGCAGGGTGATCGGTTCGGGCGTGGTGTGATTTAGCGGTGCGCTGTAGGCACCTTCAACGCCGGTGGTGCCCAGATTGGCGGCCTTGATCCCCATAGCGATCCAGATTTGGCGCACGAATGTGGACACGGATGTTTTGCCGTTGGTGCCGGTCACGGCGATCATGAATTCGGGTTGTGCGCCGAACCACAGGGCGGCGGCATAGGCCAGCGTTTGGCGCGGGTCTTCGGCGATCACCACGGGCACACCGGCGGCAGCAATTTCATCCGCCGCGATCAACGCACCCGCCTTGTCAGTCAGAATCGCACCGGCATTTTGGCGCAGCGCATATTGGATAAATTCACCGCCATGCACCCTGATACCGGGCATAGCGGCAAACAGATAACCCGTTTTCACGTCACGGCTATCGACCGAAATCCCTGTTATTTCAACATCTTGCCCGCCAGCGCTGTGCAGCCCAAGGTCTGCCAGTGTGCGTATCTCTGCCTGTTGTGCCATCCTGCGCCCCCCCCGTTGAGCCACAAAAATTAGTTACTGGTGAGTGTTACCCCAGTTGGGTGCAAAGGCTCAACCTCTGGCCGCAATCCAAGCAAAGGTGCGACGCGGCGGATAATTTCTGCGGCAACCGGAACCGAGGTCCAGCCCGCCGTGCGGCGTGGCTTGCGACCCGAGGTTTCGACCGGCTCGTCCAGCGTGACGATCAGCACATATTTGGGGTCATGCGCCGGGAAAACGGAGGCGAATGTGGCGACCACTTTTTCGTCGTAATAGCCGCCGCGCGGTTTGGGTTTATCGGCGGTGCCGGTTTTGCCGCCCACCGCATAGCCTTCGACCTCGCCAAAGGAGGCGGTGCCGCGCACCACCACTTGTCGCAGGATCATGCGGATCTGTGCCGAGGTACGTTCTGATACAATCGACGCCCCCAAGCGCGATCCGTTTTGGCGCAGCAAAGTTGGTTTGATACGGTAACCGCCATTCAGAACCGATGCGTAGGCGGTGGCCAGATGCAGCGGGCTGACCGACAACCCGTGGCCATAGGAAATCGTCATGGTCGACAGTTCGGACCAGTTTGGCGGCAGCAGCGGTTTGGCGCCTGCGGCCTCGATCAATTCAACCGGTGTGGCTTCGAGCAAGCCTAATGAAGCAAGGAATTCGCGCTGGCGTTTCACCCCGATTTTGATCGCCACATTGGCGGTGCCGATGTTGGAGGATTTCACGATCACGTCGGTCATCGACAGTTGCGCGCCGTAATTGTGGAAGTCGCGGATGCGGTATTTGCCCCAGCGCAGCGGCCCTTTGGTGTTGACCATGGTTGACGGGTTTACCAGCCCGATGTCCAGCGCTTGGGCGGCGGCAAACACCTTGAACACCGAACCCAACTCGTAAACCCCCTGCACCGCGCGGTTAAACAGCGGGCTGTCCGAGGCATCACCTTGGGTCAAAACGCGGGGCCGTGTGTTCGGATCAAAATCCGGCAGGCTGACCATCGAGAGGATTTCACCGGAATGCACATCCATCAGAACCGCGGCGGCCCCTTTGGCGTTCATCAGTTTCATTCCGCCCCACAGAACCTCGCGGGTGGCGGCCTGAACCGTCATGTCAATCGACAATTGCAGCGGCTGGCCATCCAGCGCCGGATCACGCAGATAGTCATCAAATTCTTTCTCAACGCCAGCGGTGCCGATCACTTCGGCCGATTGTACACCTTCGCGCCCGAAACTGGCACCGCCCAGAATATGGGCCGCCAGTTTGCCATTGGGATAGAGGCGCATTTCGCGCGGGCCGAACAGCAGGCCGGGGTCGCCGATTTCATGCACCATTTGCATTTGCTCAGGGCTGATTTTCTTGCGAAGCCAGATGAATTTGCGGCTGCCGGTGAACTGGCGCACCAGCGTTGCCTCGTCCAGATCAGGGAAAATCGCCACCAGTTCCTTGGCGGAACGCGCCTTGTCAATCATATGCGGCGGCTGGGCGTACAGGGCGTGGGTGGTCAGGTTGGTGGCCAAAATCCGCCCGTTACGGTCCAGAATATCGGCCCGTCCGGCGGTGATCGTCGCTCCGGTTGCGGCGACGCGTGGCTCTCGCGGCTCGCTGGCGGCCAAGGTGCCCATGCGCACGCCGATCACAGCAAAAGCGCAGAAAAAGAACACCCCGAGAACCAGCAAACGGCCTTCGGCCCGCAGGCGGGATTTATCGCGCATGATCTCGTGGCGGGCGCGGATGTTATCGCGCTCAATCAGGTCGGGGTTTTCACCAACTTCGCGGGCTTTCAGGATACGGGCCAGCGGGCGCAGGGGGGTGCGGGTCATTGATTTGCCTCCAGATCGGCGGACAATGCAACCGGATCGGTTATCGGGCCAATATCGGGTGCCGGATAGGCAACCTGATCAATTCTGCCAAATTGTTCGGGGGAAAGCGGCAGCAGACCCAGACGGTCATAGTTAATGTTCGACAGTTCGCGCAGCCGTTCAGGGCGGTTCAAATAGGCCCATTCCGCCCGCAAAACCGCCAGTTTTTCCCGTGATGCGCCAATGCGCTGTTGCAGTTGCGACACCTGTTTTAGGGAGGCACGGGTTTTGTAATTTTCCTGATAAGACCAGAAGGCCAGCCCGATAATGGCCAGCGCCGAGATCACATATAACAAGCTACGCATTGGCGGCATCCTCTAACGAAATTTTCGGCATTCCCAGACCCGTGCGCGGCATGGCCACAACAGGGTGTTCCGTGCGCATGGCCACACGCAATTTGGCGGAACGCGACCGCGGGTTTTGGGCAAGTTCATCATCATCCGGCCCGATTGCGCGGCGACTGATCAGTTTGAATTGCGGTTTTTGTTCAACAGTTTCAGGAGCATAACGGTTGGCACGCCCTGCCCCGCCGGACCGTGACGCAAAGTAGCGTTTGACCACGCGATCCTCAAGCGAATGAAAGGTAACGACCGCCAGCTTGCCGCCGGGTTTCAGCGCCCGTTCAGCGGCCTCTAGCCCCGACAGAAGTTCGCCAAATTCGTCATTCACCGCAATGCGGATGGCCTGAAATGTGCGGGTTGCGGGGTGGCTTTGGCCGGGTTTGGAGCGCGGCAAAACACCCTCGATCACCTCGGCCAATTGCAGGGTGGTTTCAAACGGTGCTAATCCGCGGGCCTTTACAATTGCAGCCGCAATCCGGCGCGAGGCGCGTTCTTCGCCATATTGGAAAATGATGTCGGCCAGCTCGGCCTCGGTGGCGGCATTCACCAGATCGGCGGCAGATGGCCCCGATTGGCTCATCCGCATATCAAGTGGTCCGTCTTTCATGAATGAAAAGCCGCGATCAGCACGGTCCAGCTGCATCGAGGAGACCCCGAGGTCCAGCACAATACCGTCGAGTAGCTCGCCACTATAGGTGTCTAGCTTGCTAAACGTGCCCTCGACAAATGTCAGCTTGCCCGCAAAATCACCGGCCCACGACGCCGCCATTTCAAACGCCAGCGGGTCACGATCCACCCCGATCACATGATCCGCACCGGCCTCAAGCAGACCACGCGCATAGCCGCCAGCGCCAAAGGTGCCATCAAGCCAAAGCCCCGAAACAGGGGCAACAGCGGCCAGCAAAGGGCGCAATAAAACAGGGATATGTGGAGCATCGGGAGCAAGCATCATCGGCTACGCCCCTTCATCACCGTCAAGATAGATTGAAGGATCGGCATCAGGATCAAATTCATCATCCGCCGTCAGACCACTATACATTTCAGCATCATAAGTGGCGGGGTTCCAGACCTCGAAGGTGTCGCCGTTGCCGATGAAATAGGCTTCTTTCTCAAGGCCGATTTTCTCGCGGTATTTAGCGGACAAAACCAAGCGTCCGGTTTCATCCACCGATGTGGTCATGGCCTGGGCATGATATAGACGCTGGAGCGCGATCCTCTTCTTGGAGCCACGCGGCAATTTGTTGATTTTCTTGTCGACCTTGGCAATCGCTTTGGCGGTGAAACACTCCAGCTGTTTGCGGTTCTCACCACCGGCAACAATCACGATGGCGGGGTTTAGACCCTCTTTCCAGTCGGGATCACCTGCCTCGAGCACACGGCGAAACAGGGCGGGGATAGACACCCTGCCCTTTGCATCCACTTTATTGTGGGCTTCACCTCTAAACGTACTCGACACTGCCTTACGGCCTCCTGATAAATTCATGTCCCGGAAAAGGAAACGGCGGGTTTGAGTTAGCTGCCACTACTCAACCCGCCGCCCTCGTCCCGTTTCCGGGGAATGTCCAGCTGCGCGCGCCACCTGGGGGGATGTCTGCTCGCTCGCGCGCCGGATCTCTCTAGTTAGATAAAAGCGGGTGCCTGTATGAAACCTGACTTAGGTGCCTATGTTCGGGGTTCTTTATCTGCCCCAATTAATTGCCCGTTGTTATCTTGAAATATGTATACACATGGGAATTCATGGGCGTCAACGGTTTTCTATGGGATTTCTTTGTGTTTACTGGGATTTAGCTATGCTTGCAGACATCGCCAACCCAGAACGTAAAAAGAACATGTGGCACAATATGTAGATACACCCACCTTAACCCACTACATATGGTGTGTTAAAAAAGATGTGAAATAATCCCATGTTTTCCCTGAAATTCTGACATTTTGAATATTTACCATTAAAACAGAGACTGATTCAATCATAGCTGCCCAAAGATTCGCCATAAATCAAAGAATGGGTCGGTGTTACCCGACCCATCCCATGTAATCCCGTGACTGGTTGGTGTCTAGGCCACGCCGCCGTCAATCAGCCCTTTGGCCAGCGTCGCATAGGCCTCGGCCAATGGCCCCTCGCCCACCGCAACCG
>JAFLKA010000387.1 GCA_022712735.1 Marinosulfonomonas sp.
CAGCAATATGTGCTGGAATCCGTGCAACAACAGCACGACGAAACGCTGGAATACATCCGCCGCGCGGTTGGCAAAACCGCCGCCCCGCTGCACAGCTACTTTGCGCTGGTGGCCGATGATCCATCCGTGCAAATCGTCTCGATTGCGCAGAAGTGGTATATCGCCGAGATGCTGAAAGGCACCGAATACGCGGGCCTGCCCATCCTGTCCGCCGCCGCCCCGTTCAAGGCTGGCGGTCGTGGTGGCCCTGAATATTACACCGATGTTGCCGTCGGCGATGTGGCGATCAAAAACGTGTCGGACCTATATCTATATCCCAACACCGCGCGCGCGGTGAAGGTGACTGGCGCACAAGTCAAAGGCTGGCTGGAACGCTCGGCCGGTATGTTCAATCAGGTTGAAGTAGGTAAAGCCGATCAAGTGCTGCTGAACCCCGACTTCCCCAGCTACAACTTTGATGTGATCGACGGGGTGACCTATGAAATCGACCTGTCCCAGCCATCCCGTTTCGACGCCAAAGGCGGTATGCTGAACGAAGGCGCGACCCGCATCGTCAACCTGATGTATGATGGCAAACCGGTGACCGATGACATGGAATTCATCATCGCCACTAACAATTACCGCGCCTCCGGCGGCGGCGATTTCCCCGGTGCCAAGGGCGACACCATCGTGTTTGAAGCCCCCGACCCCAACCGCGATGTGATCGTGCGCTATATAGTTGAGCAGGGCACCATCAACCCGCAGGCCGACGCCAACTGGCGCTTCAAATCCCTGCCCGACACCACCGTGTTGTTCGACACGGGGCCAAAGGCGCAGGACTACATTGATGATGTGAAAGGCGTGACGATTGAGCCCGCTGGCGATGGGCCGGACGGGTTTGCACGGTTCCGCATCAAGCTGTAACTCTACCCCACCTTGACGGATTAGGACGGTTGACCTATTTTTAGGGCAATCGTCTTAATTCTGAGCCTGATCACATGAGCACCACCCGCACCCACATCATTGAAGCCGCCGATCAGCTGTTCTACCAGCAAGGTTTTGATCACACATCATTCGCCGACATCGCCGAAACAGTAAAAATTTCACGCGGCAATTTTTATTACCACTTCAAAACCAAAGACGAAATTTTGGCCGCCGTGATCGACGCGCGCTTGTCCAACACTCAAAAGATGCTCGCCCAATGGGACGCCGAAGGGGCCACGCCCCGGCACCGCATCCGCAGCTTCATCCACATCCTGATCCAGAACCAAACCAAGATCATGCAATACGGCTGCCCCGTCGGGTCTCTCTGCACAGAGTTGGCCAAGCTGGATCACAGCGCCCATTCGGATGCCGTCAGCTTGTTCACCCTGTTTCGAGCGTGGCTGGGCGATCAATTCACCCAACTGGGCCACGGTGAAAGGGCCGATGCGCTGGCAATGCACCTTCTGGCCCGCAGTCAGGGCATCGCCACCCTCGCAACGGCCTTTCAGGACGCCGGGTTTGTCAAACAGGAAGTCGATGAAGCCTGTGCGTGGGTTCAATCTCTATCCCAAGAAATGGATCAAAAATGTTCGTAGTTCTACTCAGATTTTCTGACAACAAACCCCAAGCGGGCCAATTCATGCAAGGCCACAAGGACTGGATCAAACGCGGCTTTGAGGACGGGATATTTTTGATGTCCGGCAGTTTACAACCAAATATGGGCGGCGGGGTCATGGCGCATAATACCACGCTGGAAGCGCTACAAAACCGTGTGAACAGCGACCCTTTCGTGGCCCAAAACATCGTCACCGCCGAAATCCTTGAAATCACCCCGTCCCTAACCGACGAACGCCTGCAATTTCTGCACGACAAGGAATAACCCCATGAGCAACACCATCACCGGCCCCGATGGCCAACCTCGCTGCCGTTGGTCCGGTGCCGCCCCCGAGTTCCTCGACTACCACGACACCGAATGGGGTTACCCTGTTGGCGATGACCGCCGCCTGTTTGAAAAGCTGTGTCTGGAAAGCTTCCAGTCCGGCCTCAGTTGGCGCACCATCCTTGCCAAACGCGAAAACTTCCGCGCCGCCTTTGACGGCTTCGACTTCAACAAGGTCGCAGACTACTCTGAGCGCGATGTCGAACGTTTGTTGCAAAATGCAGGCATCGTCCGGCACCGAGGCAAGATCGAAGCGGTGATCAATAACGCAAAACGCACGCAGGAACTTATTGAGCAGGAAGGATCGCTCGCCGCCTACATCTGGCGCTATGAGCCCGCCCCAAAGCACCTGGCCGAGCCCCAAACCGCCACCACCTGCGATGAGGCAATCGCGCTGGCCAAAGACCTGAAGAAACGCGGCTGGAAATTCGTCGGCCCCACCACGGTCTATGCCTTTATGCAGGCCATGGGGCTGATCAACGACCACGCCAATGGCTGTGCTTTCCGCACAAAAACCGCGCAAATGCGCAAAGCATTCAAACGCCCGTGACATATACGGGCAACAGGAGAGCATAATGACCAACCCGACCCAATGCGTGATGGATTTCCTCCTGACCCGCCGCTCCAGACCCTACAAAACCCTGACCACCCCCACGCCTACCCGCGAGCAGCTCAGCCCCCTGCTGACCGCTGCCGCCCGTGTGCCGGATCATGGCAAACTGGAGCCGTGGCGCTTTTGCGTTCTCACAGACGCGGCCCTGTCCCGTCTTGCCAGCCTCGCCAATGAACGTGGTGCAGCACTTGCGATTGACCCCGACAAAATCGACAAAGCCGCCGCCACATTCCTCAACGCCCCGCTAATCGTCGCCGTCATCGCCAGCCCCAAGCCCTCGAATAAAGTCCCTGAAATCGAGCAGCTCTATTCAGCCGGTGCCACCTGCCTGTCCCTGCTAAACGCCGCCCTTGCCACAGGTTGGGGGGCAAACTGGCTAACAGGCTGGCCCAGCCATGACCGCGTATTTCTGACCGAAGGCCTGAACCTCGCCAAACACGAAACCGTCGCCGGTTTCATCCACATCGGCACGGGGACCAGCACACCACCGGAACGCCCCCGTCCCGACATAACCGCAATCACCGAATGGACCACCACATGATATTTACAGATTTCGCCAAGGCCATCGGCCAGCTCACCGATCACCGCTTCCAGCGGGTGCTGTTGTTTGGCATCGCCCTGACCATCGCCCTGCTATTTGGCATCTATGCCGCATTTCTGGCCCTGATCAGCACGTTTGCCCCCGAAACCCTGTCGATCCCGTTTGTTGGCGAAATCACGTGGATCAAAGACCTGTTGGGCTGGGGGTCAATGCTGTTCATGCTGATCCTGTCGTTTTTCCTGATGATCCCCGTGGCCTCGGCCTTTACCGGCCTGTTCCTGGAAGACGTCGCCAAAGCGGTCGAGCGCAAACACTACCCCCACCTGCCCGCAACCCCGCGCATTCCCTTTCGGGAAACCCTGACAGACACGCTAAATTTTCTGGGGCTGCTGATCGGTGCCAACCTGCTGGCGTTTATCCTTTACGCCTTCATGCCCTTCTTTGCCCCCCTGCTGTTCTGGGCCCTGAACGGTTACTTGCTGGGGCGGGAATATTTCCAGATGGCGGCGATGCGCCGGTTGGGGCGCGCGGGCGCCATCGCGCTGCGCAAACAGCACTGGCGCGAAATCTGGTGGGCGGGTGTGTTGATGGCCGTGCCGCTCACCATCCCCGTGGTGAACCTGCTGATCCCGATTTTAGCGGCAGCCACCTTTACCCATATGGCTCAGCGGCTGTCTGGCGGGGTGAAATGATCAAACCAGTCGAAATCCTCGACCGTTATAACGCCGCTTAAAATCACCACCATCACGATGGACCACAAAACCACGGTGACCGCAGTGACGATCAGCGCGCGTTTCTTTAGCTGCGGGTCAACCGGTGCCGACGCGGGCGTGCCACGCGCCACCTTGCCGACATCCGCTTGTGTCTTCAGGCGCAGCGGCAGCACGATAAACAGCGTCATGAACCAGATCACGGCGAACAGAACGAGGGCGGATGTAATGGCCATGCTCTACACCTGCTCCAGCTCAACCAGCGTGCCGGTGAAATCCTTGGGGTGCAGAAACAGCACAGGTTTGCCATGCGCCCCGATCTTTGGCTCGCCGGTGCCCAACACGCGGGCGCCGGATGCCTTTAACTTGTCACGGGCGGCAATGATGTCATCGACCTCGTAACAGATGTGGTGAATGCCCCCCGACGGGTTCTTTTCCAGAAACTTGTTGATCGGACTGTCATCGCCCAATGGATACAGCAGCTCGATCTTGGTGTTGGGCAGCTCGATGAAAATCACCGTCACCCCGTGGTCCGGCTCGTCCTGCGGGGCGCCCACTTTGGCCCCCAAGGTGTCGTGGTACAGCGCCGCTGCGGCCTCTAGATCAGGCACAGCAATGGCAACATGGTTCAGGCGTCCGATCATCTGGTATTCCTTGCTCGCTGTTCACACGGGTTATGCAGCGGCTGTGGGCCCCGCGCAAGCCAACACTTGCCCTTTGTGCCGTCCCGTTAACCTCCCCTTAGCCAATTCCCGGCTTAACTACGACTC
>JAFLKA010000008.1 GCA_022712735.1 Marinosulfonomonas sp.
GAAGGAAGAAGCCATCGCGCTGGGATTTGTTGATGCAGAAACTTTCGAGCGCGTGGTGCGCCCTGAAAAAATGATCGGGCCTAAAGACGAATGAGCGAAATTGTAAACCTGAACCATGCACGCAAGGCCCGCGCGCGTGATGAAAAACGTGTAACCGCCGATGCCAATGCGGCCAAATTCGGCCGCACCAAGGCCGAGCGTATTGCACAAGTCGCCATTAGTGACAAAGCTAGCAAAATGCTGGACCAACACATGCTGGACGAGGAATGAATGCGCGGCCCAAGAAACATTCCCTAACCCTGAAGGGGCACCGCACAAGCGTTTCGCTAGAAGACGAGTTCTGGCAGGCGTTTCGTGATATTGCGGCCGCCCAAGGCCAGCCAATTAACGTTTTGGCCGCCGAAATAGACGCGCAACGCACAGGCGACGCGGGCCAGATTGATACCGGCCTTGCGTCAGCCATTCGATTGTTTGTGCTAAGGTATTATCGGGATGCGCCGATGCGCACGCCCGACAATCAGTGACTTGTCGGGCCGTATAGGGCCGTGCGCAGGTCAATCGCTTGATTATAATCGCGGCGTTCTTCATCTGTCAGCACGATTTTGGCCTTGGCAGAGCGGCGGAAATCATCCTGAAACAGGCTCTGGAACTCTTCAACCGTTGGTCCAACCGGCAACCTGTTGCTTGCATAGGATTTACGCCATCCAATCTTGAAAGATGGTATCGCAATCCGGACCAGCGCACGTGGTGCTGTATCAGTTAAAAAATTAGTGGCAGCCGTTTCAGTCGTTGTAGCAGACATATTCGATCCCCCGTATGTTTGCGTATTACAGACATAGTACCGCTAAGGTAGATTAAAGTAAATCTCAACACTACTCGTGGGGGAAAGAAATCAACCCAACGTCATTTCTGACGATTTTAGGCTAATTTGCCTTGTTACGCGGCGTCACAATTAACCAAATCCCGTCTTTTGAACGCAAAGTCAGGTGCGCAATCGGCACCGCGGGGCGATCCTTGACCAATTCAAACCGGTAAGCCCGCACCAGCATAGACAGGATCAACGGCCCCTCAAGCATGGCAAAGCCCGACCCCGGACACACCCTTGGCCCAGCCGAGAACGGGATATAGGCATCGCGCATACATTGCTTGCCCTCTTTGGTGTGAAACCGTGTCGGATCGAACTCATCCGGCCGATCCCAGATTTTAGTGTGCCGATGCAAGTGCCAAGCGGACAAGATAATCTGCGAGCCCTTCTTGATCTTGCGGTTGCGAAATTCCACGGGGCAAGCCGCCTCGCGCACCGTGGCTGGCACCGGTGGATACAGCCGCATGGTTTCGCGAAACACATCGCGCGATATGCGTAATTTGCTGACGGCAGAAAAATACGCCTTTTTCGGGTTGATCACCTCAAGCGCCTCTGCCGCGACCTTGTCCTGCCATTCAGGGTATAGCGCCAACATATAGAGCGACCACGCCAGTGCCGACGCACTGGTCTCATGCCCCGCCAAGAAAAAGATCGCCACCTGATCAACCATTTCCTCGGTGTCAAAACATTTGCCGGTTTCGGGGTCCGGTGTGGTCATGATCTTGGTGGCCAGATCATCCGGCGCTGTGCCCGCGTCAATCACAGTGCGGCGCTCGGTTGTGATCTGGCGGATCAGACCGCGAATAACCTCGGCGGTCTCTTTGCTGCGTTTAGAGGCAAAATTCGGCAGCCATTTTAGCTTTGGCAACAGGCTCGACATGTTGGCAAACGGCATCGAGCGCTGGTAGTCTTTGAACTCGTCAAACACCCCCGCCGCCACCTCGTTGGTGATCGGCAAGGAAAACAAGGTGCGGAAAATCACATCTGCCGCCACATGCGAGGTCATGCTCTCGACCTCGACCGGCTCCTTGCCGCACTGCCCTTCCAGCCGATCAACCGCCGCCACCGCACTGTCCCACATCTTCGGAAACACTTCGCGCAAACGCCCGCCTTCAAACGCCGGATCAATAATGCGGCGCTGGTGTTTCCAGTCTTCGCCAGAGGACAGGAACAGCGAATTCCCGAGCAAGGCCGCCAGACCATCCCGAATGCGGGTGGATTTTGGAAATGTTGTCAGGCTTTCGGCCAGCACGCGTTTCACCAGATCAGGCTGGTTCACCATGTAGGAGCGGAAAAACGGGGTGCGAAATTCGGCCATCCACGCACCATAGAGATGTTCGGGCTGGGCCGACAAAATATCCTTGCGAAACAATTTGGCGTGCTGCCATAGGCTTGCATTGCGGGGGCGCGATTTTGGTTTTGGTGGTAGGGTCATGGGGTAACAGATGTATAGGGCGACGCGGCAACATCAATCCGCGAGATTGACGCAGCCCGATTGAAATACCGGCGTTTCAGGGTCACCGACCCTGCGGTAATTTTGAAATAGTCATAATCACCAGGCCGGTCAAAGGCACACATATACTGGAAATGTAGGCGAAAGAATTTCCAGCGCAATTCGGCCCAGCGGTTGGGGGATAACGTCTGGGTAAACGCCGCAGAAATGACCAGCGGCCAGCGCTGGTTTTTAGTTGCAACGCCAGACACCGCTACGGGATCACAGAGCGCGAATGCACAGCCATCACCCGGGGCGGTCACATCGACCCAGGTCAACTCGTTGCGGGTGGACAGATATTGCAGGTCGGCCCGTAACCGGTAGGCGCGCGGCAGAAATGACACCATTGGCACCACCTGCCCAAGGGTCAGGAATGCCAACTCGGGCCCGCCTTCGGTCACCCTGCCCGCACGGATCAGATCGGCCAGAACCGACACACCGATATGGGCGCCGGATGAGTGACCAACCACCAGCACCTCGTCCACATCGCTGTCCAGTGCCTCGGCAATCTCGGCTCCAAATTCCGCCATCCGTTCCTCAAGTTCCGGTGGGCTTTCGCCTTTGGATTGGGCCTCGTAGGCGTAATCATGCATCAGATAGTAGGCGAACAGCTTGTTATCGATTTTGCGAAACCAGCGCAGGATCACCACAATCAATGGCAGGGCCGCGCCCCACCCGACCAGCCGCGCAACGGTAGGCCAATCGACCAGCACCTTGACGCCTTTGGCCACATTGGCCCCAACGAACCATGCCACCAGAACCGCCAGCAGCAGTTGCAACAGCAGCATTCCAATCGGGTAAAGCGCCGCAATCACCGGCCCCTTGCGCAGCCACATCAGGCGGCGCAGCGCGCCCGAAGCGATATAGGTCCACGCGGTGCGCGCCAGCACCAGGTAGGTTTGCGGGATATTCAGATCCATCGAGGTTTTGACAATATCGGACCAGACCAGCACCTCGAAATCGGCCTGCGTTCTGGTGCCCTCGATAAATCCGGCCACATGCCAGCCATAGCGCCCACCACGGGATTTCGGGGTTTGTTTTGGGGACAGCTCGATCTTGTAGCCCGAGATTTTAGCCTGATCCGCGCCTTCCTTGCGATACAGCTCTCGATACCGACGCGGATGAATCGGATCATAGCCGGGGATGTAAAACACCCGACGCTTTGCGACTGTATGGCCTTCGACCTGCATAGACTGCCTCGTTACGTTACAAGGCGCAGTTTAGCGAATGTTTATGACAAAACTAGGGCCTACTAACCGATTGCGCCCAATGCGGGAAACGCCTCAAGCAGCCAGAAGGAAAATGCGCTGAATGCTCCTGTTAGCAGAGCAATTCCGACGATGATCAGCAGCACACCCATCGATTTTTCGATCAACCCCATATGGCGTTTCAAACGGTTCATTACCCCGACGGCCCGCTGGATGAACATGGCGGCCAACAGGAACGGAATGCCCAGCCCCAGCGCGTAAACCGCCAGCAGGGATGTGCCGCGCACCACGGACGCCTCGGAGGCTGCCATCGACAGGATCGCCCCCAGTTGCGGACCAATGCAGGGGGTCCAGCCAAAGGCGAAGGCAAGACCCAGAATATAGGCGCCAAAGTATGAACCGCCCCGATCACCCGCATCCAGTCGCGTATCACGATCCAGAAAACCGATGCGGAATATGCCTAGGAAATGCAGGCCGAACAGGATGATCACCCCACCGGATATTTTGGCGAAAAGGTCTTGATTTTGCAGGAAAAAAGCGCCGAACACCGAGGCGGTAAACCCCAGAAGCAAGAAGATCGTCGACAGGCCCAGCACAAAGAACAACGCCGGCACAATCGCGCCGCCGCGCTTGCCGGCATCATCTGTCATTTCATTCATCGTCATGCCACCCATATAGGCCAGATAGGGTGGCACAATCGGCAACACACATGGCGACAGGAATGAAAGCAGCCCCGCCATCAGCGCCACGAACATGGCGGGCAAAAGGCTTGCGTCGATGATTTCTATGCCAAACATATAGTGCCTCTGTTTTTTGGTTTTCCCATCTCTACGCTATCACGCAGGCGGCGTCACCTGCGCAGATGTCACATTTGCGTGGACTTGGCGCATTTACCGCCCTATCCGTTTTACATGAACTGGATTGAGGAAATTGACGCCATCGGCATGTTGTGCCCGCTGCCGGTGCTAAAGCTGCGCAAGCGGCTACAGGGGCACGATACGGGGGCTGTGCTGCGCCTGTTGGCGGATGATCCTGCCGCGGTGATTGATGTGGCGCATTTTTGCAATGGGCAGGGTCACGCGTTGATCGGGCAAAGCGATACCGATCATGGGCAAGCCTATCTGGTGCGCAAAGGCTAGGGACAGGACCTAGGTCAGGATAAGGCGCAGTGCGGCCAGCAGCGCCGCGATGCGGATCAGCCATTTGAACAAATCAATATTGATGTATTTCAAAAACTTATACCCTGCGACCGCTCCAATCAGGATCACCGGTAAATACATCAGATTCAACGTTAGAGACGGGATCGTTATCAGCCCCAATTGTGCCGACAGCGGCACTTTGACGAT
>JAFLKA010000009.1 GCA_022712735.1 Marinosulfonomonas sp.
TGGAGGACGCGAGGGAAACGAAACACCACAAGATTGTGTGCTGCGGGAATTGTGGGAAGAATTCGGGCTGCGTTTGTCAACGGATGATCTGGTTTATGGTGCGCATCGGGACGGGGTTCTGGAGGGGCAGGTTCGCATCTGGTTCTTTGGGGCTGAGGTGCGCGGGTTTGATCCGGCGCACATCAGGTTCGGGGATGAGGGGCAAAGGTGGGAGATGATGCCGATCGAAACCTATCTGTCCCACCCTAAGGCAATCACGCATTTACAGGACGGATTACGCGGGTTTCTGGGGTATTTGGAACAAGGAAATGGAAGCGTTGCCGATGATTGATTCGGGAAAGCCGGAATGCCTTTTCATTTGCCCAGTTCATTCCCATATTAGGGGCATGATAAAAAAGAATTGTGATAATGAATAGAAAGGGCGGACCATTGGATATTGAACAAATGATTGCTGAACTATTAGGCGGCAATATTGTGCTGCTGGTTTTGGCAGCGCTGATTATCATCGGGATTTTCAAAGCGGTGCACATTGTGCCGCAATCGGAAAAATACGTGGTTGAACGGTTTGGCAAGCTGCGTTCGGTGCTTGGGCCTGGCATCAATGTGATCGTGCCGTTTCTGGACCGCGTGCGCCACAAGGTTTCGGTGCTGGAACGCCAACTGCCATCTGCAAGCCAAGATGCAATTACAGCAGACAACGTGCTGGTTACAGTTGAAACCAGCGTATTTTACCGCATTCTGGAGCCGGAAAAAACGGTTTACCGGATCCGTGATGTGGATGCGGCGATTTCCACCACGGTGGCGGGGATTGTGCGGTCCGGCATTGGTGAAATGGAGCTGGACGAAGTGCAGTCAAACCGCCAGCAACTGATTGCTAAAATTCAGGACCAGATTGCCAAAGCGGTGGATGACTGGGGCATCGAAGTGACCCGCGCCGAAATTCTGGATGTAAATCTGGATCAGGCCACCCGCGAGGCGATGTTGCAGCAGTTGAACGCCGAACGTGCGCGTCGGGCGCAAGTGACCGAGGCCGAAGGCACCAAGCGGTCGGTCGAGCTGAATGCCGACGCTGAGCTATACGCCGCCGAGCAGGAAGCCAAAGCGCGCCGGATCACGGCAGACGCCGAAGCCTATGCAACCGAAGTGGTGGCCGTGGCGATCAAGGAACACGGCATCGAGGCGGCGCAATACCAAGTGGCGCTAAAGCAGGTCGAGGCGATGGCCGAGATTGGCAAGGGGGCGGGCAAGCAGACGATTATGTTGCCGAGCAACATTGTTGATGCCTTTGGTGACGCGTTCAAAATGCTGAAAGGAAAACCATGATGTGGGCCACATGGTGGGCGTGGATGGCGGGCGCATTGGTGCTGGCCATCCTCGAGATACTGGCGCCAACGCATATCCTGCTGGGCTTTGCCATCGGCGCATTCATCACCGGCGGCTTGTTGTATATCGGCGGGGCGGCTGCGTTTTTTGTCACATCGCTGCCCTATACGCTGGCGTTTTTCGCGGCGGTGTCTTTGGTGGCGTGGCTGGTGATGCGGCGCGTGTTCGGGTTAAAGATGGCTGCGGTGAAAACCTGGAGCAAGGAAGAAGATATTAACGACTGACGCGGGTGCCTATTCGCCCGATCATGGCCTTGAATTCGGTATAGACGCGGCCTTTGGCTAGCCATGATGAGGCAAAGGCCAATATCCCGACCGATTCCCAGAAGAACATGTATTTGTATGGATCTAGTGCGTCTTTGACGTCGAAGAACATGTAAGGCATCAGCGCGATGATCGACAGCACGATCAGCGCTCCGCAGGCGACAAACATTTTGTTGCGCGGGGTCCAGATGATTTTGCCGGCATCGGTGCGGTCGCCTCTGGTGAAGATGAACAGGCAGAACAGGGCAAGGCAGATAAAGAAAACCGCGGCACTACCAAAGTGGAAAAAGGCGGGGTGGCAGGTGAAACCCGATGCCGGAATGATGCAGTTTGTGGTCTCGCCGACATCGACATTGCGCATCGGAAACAGGGCGACGCCGATGGCCGCAAAGCCCGCAATGCGCGCCACCCATTTGTCCGATAACCATTCGGCTGATTTCTTTTTATAACCCTTGTAGGTCAGCAAAAATATCCCGATCGCACAGAGCGCCCCGACCAGCACATCGCCCATCGGGGTGTGGTAATATTCGCTGATCGAGGGTTGGATTTCTGTGCGGCTATAGAGGGAGTATGCCAGCAGCGAGATCGGCAGGGAAAAGCCGATAACGCCCAAGGCCTGACGCACGAAAAGGAAGGACTGGACCAGTTGGTTTTTCTCTTCTTGTTTCTTGCCGGATTCCATTTGAAATACTCCTGTGCTAAAACTGTTTGCGAACGTCGGAAAATGCCGGATCAGCGGTAGTATAGCACGGATTTGTACATGCTAAAGTTGTGCTAGCTCCGCTTGGATCATTTGGGCGGCACCACGCGGGTCTTTGGCTTGCCAGATCGGGCGGCCAACCACGATGTGGTCGGCACCATTCTTGATGGCTTGCGTCGGGGTTGCCACGCGTTTCTGATCGTTCAACGCGGCACCGGCAGGGCGCACGCCCGGGGTGATGATCAATTTGCCAGCGGCTTCGGGTAGGGCGCGGATCAGGGCAGCCTCTTGCGGCGAGGCGATGACACCATCGGCACCAGCGACAAGCGCATTGGCGGCGCGTTCCAGAACGAGGTCTGTGATGTCGCCGGATTTAATGCAGCATTGGTCCAGATCATTGCGATCCAGCGAGGTCAGGATGGTGACAGCGAGGATTTTCATGTCTTTGCCGCCGACACCTTCTTTGGCAGCGCGCACCACGTGGGGGTCACCATGCACCGTCAGGAAATCCAGATCAAACTGCGCCAGCCCGCGCACGGCGGCCTCAACCGTGGCGCTGATGTCGAACAGTTTCATATCAAGGAATATGCGTTTGCCGCGCTCGTCTTTTAGTTCACGCGCTAGTGCCAGGCCGCCGCCGGTCAGCATCCCCAAACCGATTTTGTAAAAAGATACATCATCGCCGATTTCCTCGGCCAGTTTCAGGCCAGATAGGGCATCAGGCACGTCTAGGGCTACGATGAGGCGGTCGTCTGGCATGGGGGTGCTCCGGTTCTGTGGGGTTCGCGCATTGTCTTACGCATCTGGTCCGGGTTTGGCAATGTCTGGGGCAATGTCGGGTTTAGGGGCGTAGATGCGGGCCATATCGGGGGCTTCGGTGCAATACATATGCACCCAGATATAGGCGTGCTGGAACAATGCGATGATGAGCGCGTTCCATGAGCCAAACAGTAGGGCGATCCCCCACAGACCCAGAAACGCGACCCCGTACATGGCGTTCGAGGTGTAGTGGAATGCGCCTTTGTTGACCAACGACATTTCGGCGTAGTGATCGCGGAAATGGTCACCGCCAAGGGCGCGCGGGATGGTGAAATACTTGATGACCGAATGCATCGCCCAGATTGCAGCGGCCAACAGGGCTATGCCAAGGGCAATTTCAAGGTTTCGATAGCCGGTGATTGGCGCGGTATCTGCCCAGCCCGTCATGATCAGGGTGATCGGGCGAATGACCAGAAGCGGCATGAATATCATGGCCCAGATTTTCATATCGCGGTCGCCAAACAAGCGCGTCATCATGTTACGGTGCAATTGCAGGCGAAAGACGATGGCGACGATGATTTGGTGCAGCAGCGCCAGCGCCATTGAGGTCATCCCCCAGCCCGCCGATGTCAGTCCCAACAAGCGAGGGGCGTCTGAACCGGTGCGCAGCAGGGTGACCGCCCCAAGCGTCATCAGCAGGGCGATGGCCAAATGCTGTGGCTGCCCCTCGATCAGTTGTGCCCATGTGCTGCGGTTACGAATATCATTTAGTTTTGTCATTGCCTATCCTCCGACGGATATGTGCAAAAGAACACCCAATCGCATCTGGGCAGCTGTATGTATTCTAGCCCAGTTGTTTTAGTATGCTATGTTCAAACCTATAGAAGTTTACTCTCGAAGTCCTGATATTATTAACCAGCAATATTCAGGTCAGGCGATGTACCGTTCCTGCGGGTTCAGGAACGTCAGCTTATCCTCGCCCGAGCGGAACTCTGGCATGCGCTTGGCCTGACGTAGTGCATCGGCTTTCAAGTCTTGTTTGATTTGCGATATCCGCTGGTACGAGGAATCGCCAAGGGGGATATCGCAGCAGCATTCAAAGTTCATAACGTCGCAGCGATCACCCATACCACCGCGAACGTAGAAGCTGACATTACCCAGCATTTTGTTGCTGTTGGGGTCGGGACGGATGTCTTGCACATGGGTATCTACAATATTCATTACACGGCTCAATAGTTAATGCTTATAATCCGAAA
This sequence comes from Marinosulfonomonas sp., assembly GCA_022712735.1. The sequence goes on from JAFLKA010000009.1 coordinate 4,362, forward strand.
ATAAGAATTTTTCGTGCATTGGTAAACCTGCCTTTTGGGGTAAGTAATGTATGGTATTTTTATGGCACTGTGCATCTTGAACCTATGCCCATCAATCGCCACATCTAGGATGAGGCCCGACCATGACTGTGCCGATTTAGGGCGGTTAAATATCACGGGCGCTTTTGAAAAGGAGAATACGGATGGACATGGAAAAGTTCACCGAACGGTCGCGCGGTTTTATACAAGCGGCCCAGACGATTGCGATGCGTGAAAGCCACCAACGGCTATCACCCGAACATTTACTAAAAGCATTGATGGATGATGATCAGGGGCTGGCGACGAACCTGATCAAACGCGCGGGTGGTGATCCTGCACGCGTGGTTGAAGCCGTGGATGTAGCAATGGCGAAAATCCCCAAGGTAACGGGCGATGGTGGCCAGACCTATATGGACCAGCAAACCGGCAAGGTATTGGCCGAGGCCGAGAAGGTGGCCAAGAAGGCGGGCGATAGTTTCGTTCCGGTCGAACGTATCCTGATGGCGCTGGTGATGGTGAAGTCCAAGGCCAAAGAAGCGCTGGAGGCGGGTGATGTTTCGGCCCAGAAGCTGAACGAGGCGATCAACGACATTCGCAAGGGGCGTACCGCTGATACGGCCAGTGCCGAGGAAGGCTATGACGCGTTGAAAAAATATGCACATGACCTGACCGAGGCGGCTGCGGCGGGCAAGATTGATCCGATCATCGGGCGGGACGAGGAAATCCGGCGCACGATGCAGGTTCTATCGCGCCGCACCAAGAACAACCCAGTTTTGATCGGCGAGCCTGGCGTGGGTAAAACCGCGATTGCCGAGGGGCTGGCCTTGCGCATCGTCAATGGCGATGTGCCAGAAAGCCTGCTGGACAAAAAGCTGATGTCGCTGGATATGGGCGCGCTGATCGCTGGTGCCAAATACCGCGGTGAGTTCGAGGAACGGCTGAAGGCTGTGTTGAACGAGGTCACCGAGGCTGCGGGTGAGATCATCCTGTTTATTGACGAGATGCACACGTTGGTCGGGGCGGGCGCGGGCGCGGGCGATGGCGCGATGGATGCGTCCAACCTGCTGAAGCCTGCTTTGGCGCGGGGTGAGTTGCATTGCGTTGGCGCGACCACGCTGGATGAATACCGCAAGCATGTGGAAAAGGACGCGGCGCTTGCGCGGCGGTTCCAGCCGGTGCTGATTGAAGAACCCACCGTCGAGGACACCATTTCGATTTTGCGCGGTATCAAGGAGAAATACGAGCTGCATCACGGGGTGCGGATTTCGGATAGCGCCTTGGTGGCGGCGGCGACGCTGTCGCATCGCTATATTACCGACCGGTTCCTGCCCGACAAAGCGATTGATTTGATGGACGAGGCTGCGTCGCGCCTTCGCATGGAGGTCGATAGTAAACCCGAAGAGCTGGATGCGCTGGACCGTGAGATCATGCAAAAGCAGATCGAGGCCGAAGCGCTCAAGAAAGAGGATGATGCAGCCAGCAAGGACCGTCTGGAAACGCTTGAGAAAGAGCTTTCGGGTCTTATGGAGCGCTCTGTAGAAATGACGGCGCAATGGCAGGCCGAGCGTGACAAGCTGGCCGGTGCGCGTGACATCAAGGAAGCACTGGAAGCGGCGCGGGCCGAGCTGGAGATTGCCAAGCGTGAAGGCAATTTGGCGCGGGCGGGCGAGCTGTCTTATTCGATCATCCCCGAGCTTGAGAAAAAGCTGGGAGAGACCGAGACCAAAGACGAGGGCATGATGGTTGGAGAAGCCGTGCGCCCCGAGCAGATCGCCCAGGTGGTGGAACGCTGGACCGGCATTCCGACCTCTAAGATGCTAGAGGGCGAGCGCGATAAACTGCTGCGGATGGAAGACGAGATCGGCAAGCGGGTGATTGGCCAACGCGAGGCGGTGACGTCTGTGGCCAACGCGGTGCGGCGTGCGCGGGCGGGGTTGAATGACCCTGATCGTCCGCTTGGCTCGTTCCTGTTTCTGGGGCCGACTGGCGTCGGTAAAACCGAGCTGACCAAGGCCGTGGCAGAATACCTGTTCGATGATGAGCACGCGATGGTGCGGGTCGATATGTCCGAGTTCATGGAGAAACATTCGGTCGCCCGCCTGATCGGCGCGCCTCCGGGTTACGTGGGCTATGACGAGGGTGGTGTGCTGACCGAGGCGGTGCGGCGCAGGCCCTATCAGGTGATCCTGTTTGACGAGGTCGAAAAGGCGCATCCGGATGTGTTTAACGTGCTGTTGCAGGTGCTGGATGACGGGGTTTTGACCGACGGTCAGGGCCGCACGGTGGACTTTAAGCAGACACTGATTATCCTGACCTCGAACCTTGGATCACAGGCGCTTTCGCAACTTGCCGAGGATGCAGATGTGGCTGAGGCCAAGGATCAGGTGATGGATGCGGTACGTGACCACTTCCGCCCCGAATTCCTGAACCGTCTGGACGAGATCGTGATCTTTGATCGGCTGGCCCGCGAGGATATGACGGGCATTGTCGATATCCAGCTTGGCTTGCTTGAGGCACGTCTGGCCTTGCGTAAAATCACGCTGGACGTGGACGCTGCGGCGCGGCAATGGCTGGGCGACAAGGGCTATGACCCTGTCTACGGCGCGCGGCCTTTGAAGCGGGTGATCCAGCGGTATTTGCAGGATCCACTGGCCGAGAAGCTGCTGGGCGGCGAGGTGATGGATGGCGCCACCGTGACGGTGGGGGCTGATCCGGACGGGCTGCTGATCGGGTCCGAAACGGTGCATTGATTAAGGGAACGCCCCGCGGAAACGTGGGGCGTTTTTGTTGACGGTTTACCCTATTCGGTTCAATGTATAGTTGATCGGAGGGTGAAATGAGATCAGTAGACGAACTTACAAGTAATACCAACAAGCCACGTTTGGTGCCGACATTCAAACAGCCTGAAAGAAACCTACTTTCAGTATTCATGTCATTAATTGAGATGGTGCCGTTTATTCGAGGCGAGTTTCTGAAAATATGTGGCTACAGTTCGGGTCGGACCTGCAATTACCAAAGCCATATGGAAGTTAGTTACAATGGGCCCAAGATGCCCGATGTGCGGCCGGATGGATTGTTTGCGTGCCATCGCGGAAGCAACGAATGGGCGGCCTTCATCGAAGCAAAAGCAGGGAAAAGCCCGATCCGACCGGAGCAGATTATTGATTACCTTGCACTGGCCGCACAAGTTGATGTTGGAACAGTCATTACAATATCAAATGAGTTTGCCCGAATGCCAACTGAACTCCCCTATCATGTGGCGGCAAACAAGCGCAGGAAATGCGATGTATTTCATTTTGCTTGGGCGGATATCCGGACGTTTCTTGAAAGCCTGAAATCCAATCCTGACCTTGGTGAGGTGGAAGCCAGAATTCTGTCTGAATGTTTGGAATTCTTTTGGGAGGAAACATGTGGCATTCTAACGTATGATGCGATGCCACCGGATTGGCCAAAGTTCGTTGAATCATCTGGAACAGCGCTTGGGTTCGGAAGCAAAACTCCCGGCATCACTGAAATCGTGCATGGCTGGCTGCAAGAGCGCCGAGATTTATGTTCAAAATTGGTCCATGAGACACGCTTAGATGTGGATTTGGGGCATGAAGCGGGTGTTCGGGCGGA
>JAFLKA010000531.1 GCA_022712735.1 Marinosulfonomonas sp.
CCTCGGGGCGCCTTTTTTTCGGCAATCATGCCTACGAAATCTTTGAAAGATTTCGGTCTGTTTTCTTTCAAAGAAAACAATTTTCGGGGAACGTTTCTGACATGGAAGCAGGGCTGATAAACTGGCTGCGCATTGGCGTATTGGGGATGATCTGGGGGTCATCCTTTATGGCTGTGACCTATGCAATCGCCGGATTTGGCCCAATCACCGTGGCGGCTGGGCGCATCTTGATCGGGGCGGTGATTTTGCTGGCATTGCTACGTATCATGGGCCTGTCCCTGCCCAGCATCAAAGGCACGGAGGGGCGCAAGGTCTGGTTGGCGGCACTTGGGTTTGGCGTTCTGTCTATGTCGCTGCCATTCTTCCTACTCAGTTGGGGGCAGTATTATGTGGCCTCGGGATTTGCCGGCGTGACCATGGCAGCGGTCCCGTTGCTGGTGCTGCCACTGGCGCATTTCCTGATCCCCGGTGAACAACTAACCCCGCGCAAAACGCTGGGCTTTGTCATTGGTTTTGCCGGTGTGATCGTATTGATCGGGCTGGATGCGTTCAAAAGCAGCGGTTTGGGGCTGGAACCATTGGCCCGCATGGCCTGTTTTGGCGCGGCGGCCTGTTACGCGTTCGGCGGGATCATCACCAAACTTGCGCCCAAAGTTGACCCATTCGCATTCGCTGCGGCAGCCACGATGCTGGCCGCAATCATCATCGTGCCCGCGGCCATCATGCTGGAAGGTGTGCCAAACGAATTCCCCACCACGCCATTGATCTCTGTAATATTTCTGGGCGTTGTGCCCACCGCCGTTGCCAACCTGTTGTTGGTGTCAGTGATCCGCAGCGCCGGGCCGTCATTTTTGTCACTGGTGAACTATCAGGTGCCGATCTGGTCGGTGATCTTTGGCACATTGTTCCTGAGCGAAACATTGCCCCCGCGCACATTTTTTGCCCTTGGCCTGATCCTGATCGGATTGGCGATCACACAAAAAATATCCCTGAAGCGGCAAAACAGGTGAAAATTTGGGGCACGGGCTGAATTGTGCTAGACTTACGTCCTAAGATAAGGAGGGACACATATGCATAGGCGCAATTTCTCAACGGGTCTTATCGCGGCAGGGCTTGCCTCGCCGGTTGTTTTGACCGCAAACAAATCAATCGCCAACCCGAGTGGCGGCGACAGGGACGATAAAAGAGACGATGCTTTTGCGCAGCTTAGCCGCGTCATTCTGATTCTCGGTCTCCAGAGAATTATCATCACATACTTGATAATTTTAAACCCCTTGGGGCTGCTTGGTCTCAATCTGCGTTCACCGGTGCCGCAATTCAACCAGAACCGCGCGTCGGTTGCGAAGGTGCCGCTTTTGGGCGGGTTGTTCCGCCCGACTTTAAAGGACCGGTTTCACCCGGCCACATTGATCGGAACGGTTTTTTTACTAAACAGCCTGCTGGTGATCGCACCGCGCCGCGGGCCGGTTTCGGATGTGTCAAAGGTGGTTATCGCGCATCAAAAACTGTCGTGGGAGCCAAATAAAAGGCCGCGCAAGATGCAGATGTCAAACATACCGACGTTGGGCACATTGAAAAAGCACGGCACTTTGCTGGGCAGCGCGCTTCAAACCAAGCGGGAATTGCTGGTGCTCGTCAGGCCGTCGATCGTGGAATCCGATTTCTAAGGCACCACCTATAACAACACGGATTCTATCTCGGAGGTGATCCCGGTGATCACCTCTTTAAGCAGCGCCTCGTCCTCGCATTCGCCCATCACGCGGATCAACGGCTCGGTGCCGGATTTGCGGATCAACAGGCGACCATTGGAGCGCAACCGTTCCTCGCCCACGGCAATCACCGCCTTGACGCTGTCCGAAGCCAGTGGCGTATGGCCCGCCGCATAACGCACATTTTTCAGCATCTGCGGCACGGTTTCAAAGCTATGGGTCAGCGCACTGGCCGGTTTTCCGCTTTCCACCATCGCCGCCAAAAACTGCAAGCCCGCAATCAGCCCGTCACCCGTGGTGGCGTAATCAGTCATCACAATATGGCCGGATTGCTCGCCGCCCAAATTCCAGTCATTGGCACGCATCGCCTCAACCACATAGCGATCACCAACATCGGTGCGATGCAGGTTCAACCCCTGCCCCTGCAAATACCGCTCCAGTCCAAGGTTCGACATCACCGTCGCCACCAACGTGCCGCCGCGCAGCATGCCGTTTTTCGCCCAACGTGTGGCCATCAGCGCCATCAACTGATCGCCATCCGCCACCTTGCCGTCCTCATCAATGATCATCACGCGGTCAGCATCACCATCCAGACAGATACCCACATCCGCGCCATGCTGCACCACGGCTTCGGCAGCTGTTTGGGGATGAGTTGAACCACAATTTTCATTTATGTTGAAACCGTTAGGTGACACACCGACAGGAATTACTTCGGCCCCCAATTCCCACAACACTTCAGGTGCTGCGCGATAAGCCGCTCCATTGGCGCAATCGACGACGACCTTAAGACCGGCAAGACCGCCGTTGCCTGAAAACGTCGTTTTCGCGTATTCCACATAGCGCCCCACAGCATCATCAATATGCTTAGTGCGGCCAATATTTTGCGGCTGAACTGGCTCGATATTACCCTTCAACATCCGCTCGATCTCGTCCTGTGCCTCATCCGACAGCTTGAACCCGTCGGGGCCGAAAAACTTGATGCCATTATCATAATGCGGGTTGTGGCTGGCGGAAATCATAATCCCCAGATCAGCGCGCATACTGCGGGTCAGATAACCGACAGCCGGGGTCGGCACCGGCCCCAGCCGCAGCACGTTCATCCCAGTGCTGTTCAATCCGGCGATGAGCGCGTTTTCCAGCATATAGCCCGACAAACGGGTGTCTTTGCCAATAACCACACGGTGGCGATTCAACCCGTCAGTGCGAAAATAACGCCCTGCCGCAGCACCCAGCTTCAGCGCTATTTCAGCCGTCATTGGATATGTATTGGCGCGCCCACGCACCCCGTCAGTGCCAAATAATTTACCGCTCATCTTTACTCTCGCTTTGTCGTCGTTACCGCCATTTGCATAGCTAGTGCCTGTTTCGTCGCCTTTATATCATGGACACGTAGTATCTGAATACCCTGTGCAACTGCGCTTTGCGCTACGGAAACCGACCCAAACGTGCGGTCTTCCGCCGAATTCGCCCCTGTGATGTCACCAATGAATGTTTTGCGTGAAGCACCCAACAAAACCGGACAGCCCAAGGCGTGAAACAGGCTGATATTACGCAGTATTGCCAGATTATGCTCTGGCGTTTTGCCAAACCCGATGCCGGGGTCAATCATGATGTGGGCGCGCGGAATTCCGGCACTGATCGCCACTTGAATGCGCTGCGCCAAAAAATCATACACATCCAGCAGCACATCCCCATAATTGGGTGCATCCTGCATGGTTTTCGGCACGCCCTGCGCATGCATCAGACAAACAGGAGTGGCCGTTTCGGCGGCCAATTCTGCCAGTGGCGGATCATAGGTAAAGGCGGCGACATCGTTGATCAGC
>JAFLKA010000502.1 GCA_022712735.1 Marinosulfonomonas sp.
CCACGGCGCATCACCGAAACGGTATCGGTGACTTCCATGATCTCGCGCAGCTTGTGGGTGATCAGGATGATGGTTTTACCCTGATCCCTTAGCCCAATAAGGATGCGAAACAGGTGGTCGGCTTCGGCGGGGGTCAGCACGCCGGTGGGTTCGTCCAAAATCAGCACGTCAGCTTGGCGATACAGCGCTTTGAGGATTTCAACGCGCTGCTGGTGGCCCACGGAAAGGTTTTCAATCAAGGCGTCCGGATTGACGCTTAATTCATACTCATCCGACAGTTCTTGCAGCAGCTTGCGGGCCTTGGCCAGCGAGGGTTTCAGCAACCCGCCGTCTTCCATGCCCAGAATAACATTCTCAAGAACCGTGAAATTTTCAACCAGTTTGAAGTGTTGGTGCACCATGCCGATACCGGCTTTGATTGCGGCAGATGAATCGGGGATCAGGGTTTTTTCGCCCCTGATAAACACCTCGCCCGCGTCGGCCTTGTAAAATCCGTAAAGGATCGACATCAGCGTTGATTTCCCGGCGCCATTTTCGCCAACGATCCCGTGGATCGAGCCGCGCGCAACAGAAAGCGAGATGTCTTTGTTTGCCTGCACCGGCCCGAAAGCCTTGGAGATGCCGACAAGTTCTATAGCTGGCGCGACAGTTTCCTGCCGCGCCAAAGTTTGATCGCTAGCCATCAGTGCTTATTTCACTGGGCAAGAGTTGTCAGACATATAGTCATGAACCATGATCTCGCCTGTGGTGATGTCGTAGGCAGCTTTGTAAACCGCCGCGATCATCGCATCCGAAACCAGATCCTTGTTGTGCTCGTCCATGGCAAAGCCGATGCCACGGTTGTGCAGGCCCATCACGTTAAAGCCAGGCTCAAGGTCGGGGCCAGCAGAGAAGGCGTTATAAACAGCAACGTCAACACGCTTCATCATCGAGGTCAGAACTTGACCCGAGTGCAGGTAGTTCTGGTTGGAGTCAACGCCGATTGACAGGATACCTTCGTCGGCGGCTGTTTGCAGCACGCCCAGACCAGTGGAACCAGCCGCGGCATAGATCACGTCAGCGCCTTGCGAGATTTGCGCTTTGGTCAACTCGCCGCCTTTAACCGGATCATTCCATGCCGACGGTGTTGTGCCGGTCATGTTCTGGATCACGGTTGCATCAGGGTTCACGAATTTGACGCCCTGAACGTAACCACAAGCGAATTTACGGATCAGCGGGATGTCCATGCCACCAACAAAGCCGACTGTGCCGGATTTAGAGGCCATAGCGGCCATCATGCCAACCAGAAACGAGCCTTCTTGCTCTTTGTAAACGATCGACTGAACGTTTGGCTGGTCAACCACCATGTCGATGATGGCGAATTTTGTGTCAGGAAAATCGGCTGCAACGGCTTCGAGCGAGGAAGCAAAAGCAAAGCCGGTCATTACAACCGGGTTAAAGCCACCTTCGGCAAACCGGCGCAGGGCCTGCTCGCGCTGTGCTTCTGATGTCAGTTCGATTTCGCGGAACGAGCCGCCAGTTTCTTCGGCCCAACGTGTGGCACCGGCAAAAGCGGCCTCGTTGAAGGATTTGTCGAATTTGCCGCCAAGGTCAAAGATGATGGCTGGGTCAGCGGTGGCAACGCCTGCTGTAAGGGCAAGTGTGGCAGCTGCACCAAGGAATTTCTGCATAAGGGTCATATTTTCTCTCCCGATTTTTTGTTTTTGGGTCGCCGCCGGAATGGGGGCAGAACCCAAGTAAGCGAGCAGATCGTTTTTAGATCATTCACGATTAAGCCCGCAGGTGGCGGGGAGGGTCAATAGCTTTTTACCATTTGGTAGCATCTATCGCATGGATTCGGTGGGTGAAGCGGTGGATGGGCCAATATCAGACTCAAATCAGGGGCTTACGCATGATGATGGCCGCGATTCTGGGGCCTGTCGGGGGACGATAATAGGCAGCTCTGCGCCCAGATTCGGTGTATCCGGCGGCGCGATACAGGGCGCATGCGGTGGTGTTGTTATCGGCCACCTCCAGAAAGGCATCTGTTGCGCCACGTTTTGTGGCCTCGGCTTCAAAGGCGGCCAGTAACGCGCGGCCATTGCCTTGTCTTTGGTGGTCGGGATCGACGGCGAGTGTCAGTAACTCCACCTCGCCTGCGATTTCACGACCCAAGGCAAAACCTGCGTCACTGGATTGCAGGAACACGCCATTGGACGCCAGCATCGAGGTGAACTCGTCGGCGTTCCACGGGCGGGGCGTCACGAAACAGCGGGCATGGAGGGCTGCGAGCGCGGCTGGGGTCATCGGGCGGCGGTCATGGCAGGATGACAGGGGCCGGATCGCGTGGCGGGGTGGCATCGGGCGCACGCACGTATAGCGGGGCAGGGCGCGGCAGGGTGGCGTCGGTGTAACGTGTGGCGGTGATGCGGGCGATGGCGACTGGATTGACGGTATCGCTTGGGCCGATGGTATTTGTGGCCGTGACTTCGGATTTGGCCATGACGTGGGGCGGCATCGTGTCGCCATGGGTTAATTCTTGCACAAAGACCTGATCACGCCGCGCATCCACGAGCGATAGAATAGGGCGAGGGGCGTCAATCGCTTGGGCCTCGAAACTGGAAACCCCAACCGCTGGAATGTTCAATGATAGGGCCAACCCACGGGCGGCAGAAACCGAAATGCGGATGCCGGTGAAATTTCCGGGGCCGATGCCTACGCCAATCGCGGTCAGGTCGGACCATGTGACGCCGCCCTCGGCCAACACCTCTTCCAGCAGGGGAAACAGGCGTTCGGCTTGGCCTTTGGCCATCGCTTCAGTCTTTTTAACCAAAACTGTATCGCCAGACAGCAAAGCGGCCGCGACATGCGCGACCGATGTATCGAAAGCCAATATTAGTAGCTTAGGCTTCAAGTGCGCGCACCTCTGTCACCTCGGGGATGTAGTGGCGCAGCAGGTTCTCGATACCCATTTTCAGGGTCACGGTTGACGAAGGACAACCGGCACAGGCGCCTTGCATGTGCAGGTAAACCACGCCGCCTTCAAAACCATGGAAGGTGATGTCGCCGCCATCCTGTGCCACCGCAGGGCGCACGCGGGTGTCGAGCAGTTCCTTGATCTGGGTGACGATTGCCTCATCCGCACCATTATGTTCGGCATGGCCAGCGCTTTCGGCTTCGCCAATCAGCACTTCATCGCCGGACTGGTAATGCTCCATGATCGCGCCAAGGATCGCGGGTTTGATATGCTCCCATGCGATTTCGTCGCCTTTGGTTACGGTGATAAAATCAGTTCCCAGAAACACGCCGTAAATGCCACCTGCGGCAAAAATGCGCTGGGCCAGCGGGGATTTGCCTGCAACCTCGGCTGACGGGAAATCAGCGGTGCCTTTGCCAAGCACGCTCTGGCCCGGCAGGAATTTCAGGGTCGCGGGGTTCGGGGTGGATTCGGTTTGGATAAACATTTGGCATACCTTTTTGGTCAGGTTTACAGATATGCGCCAGCAAAGGCGGACTGTCAAGGTTTGGAATGGTTCTAAATGGTCGTTAGGTGATCGCCTCAAGCCGTTCTTTTGACATCTCGCCCGGCACAATGGTGATCGGGATCGGGAAGTTGGCGACTGATTTCATCAGCTTGGTAATCAACGGACCCGGCCCTTTTTTCTCAGAACCAGCCCCCAGTACCAGCAGGCCGATGTCAGAATGCTCGGCGACTTGTGCCATAATTTCGGTTACGGCTTCGCCTTCGCGGATCACCAATTCAGGCTCGATCCCTTGCCGATCACGCATCCATTTGGCAAAAACCTCGTAATGCACCTCGATCCGTTCACGCGCTTCTTCGCGCATGATGTCACCAACACCGATCCAGTGATTGAATTCCTCGGGCGGAATAATCGACAGAACCTCGACCCCGCCGCCGGATTTT
>JAFLKA010000010.1 GCA_022712735.1 Marinosulfonomonas sp.
ACGGCATTCGCGGATATCGGGTTTGACGTGGACGTCGGCCCGCTGTTTCAGACACCGGAGGAAGCGGCGCAGGATGCGGTGGATAATGATGTGCATGTGGTCGGGATTTCGTCGCAAGCGGCGGGGCACAAGACGCTGGCACCAAAGCTGGTCGAGGCGTTGAAGGCGGCGGGGGCCGAGGATATCATTGTGATTTGCGGCGGGGTTATTCCTCAGCAGGATTATGATTTTCTGTTTAAGGCCGGGGTGAAGGCGATATTCGGGCCGGGCACCAACATCCCCGAGGCGGCGCAGGATATATTGCGGATTATACGTGAGGCCAAGGCCGAGTAAGGGATTCTATGCGCTCCGCGCGGGAGGTATTTCCAGCGGTTTGCATTTAAGGATGAAGAGAGTATCAGAATTCACCCACACTTAGGGTTAATTCTGATACAGGTGAATGCAAATTGCTGTTGAAAAGAAGAGGGGGGGCAGGACCATGCTTGAACTTGATCATTTGGCGGTCGCCGCCAGCACTTTGGCGGATGGTGTGGCGGCTGTTGAAGAGGCGCTGGGCGTCGATCTGGCGGGCGGTGGTGAACATCCATTAATGGGCACACACAACCGTTTGCTGGGTTTGGGCAATGTGTATTTGGAAGTGATTGCGATCAATCCCAATGCGGCGGGGCCGAGTCATCCGCGCTGGTTCGATCTGGACAGATTTACGGGTGCTCCACGGCTGACCAACTGGATTTGCCGCACCGATGATCTGGAGGGGGAAATTGATGCTAGTCCCGATGGGGTGGGGGTGCCTGTTGCCTTGAGCCGTGCGGATTTGCGCTGGCGGATGGCGGTGCCTGCGGACGGTAAATTGCCGTTTGATAATGCTTATCCGGCGCTGATCCAGTGGGAAGGACTGGCGCATCCAGCGGCGCGGTTGCCTGATGTGGGATGCCGGCTGTTGCGGTTGGAGATTGCCCACCCCGAAGCGGTGGCGTTGAAAGCAGCCTTGGCGGGGAATTTGAACGATACGCGGGTTGTCATTTCGCAAGGGGATGCGGTGGCGTATCGGGCCGAGATTGAAACGCCGCACGGCATTCGGGTGCTAGGGTGACCCCTGTTACAAAACTATTGAATACGTGACCTGACAGTCCGTAAAATACCCGTTAACGTGGGCCCATGTCTTTGTGGAGTCGAATTGCTGATGCGCTGTCGGCCCTTGCCAGTGGTGAGGGGCTAAGCGAGGTGTTCGAGCGCCTGCGCACCCCGCCGGAACAAACTGTCGGTTTCACCATTGCGGTGATTGCGCTGGGCGCAAAGATGGCCAAGGCCGACGGGTTGGTGACGCGCGACGAGGTCACCGCATTCCGCGAGGTGTTCACCATCCCCCCTGAGGAAGAGGCAAATGCGGCGCGTATTTTCAATATGGCGCGCACAGATGTGGCAGGTTTCGAGGAATATGCCCACCGGATTGTGGCGATGTTTGGTGAGCGGCGCGAGGCCTTGTTCGACCTGATGGAGGGGTTGTTTTTCATCGCTATTGCCGATGGCGAGTATCACCCGAAAGAGGATGATTTTCTGGATCGGGTGCGGCGGATTTTTGGTCTTGAGGAGCGCGAGTTTCGCACGATGCGGGCGCAATTTGTCACTGATGCGGTGCCAGACCCTTATGATGTGTTGGGGGTTGCGCCGGATGCGCCGCTAGATGAAATCCGCACGACGTATCGCGCGTTGGTGCGTGAAACCCATCCGGACAGGATGGCCGCAAGGGGGGTTCCGCAAGAAGCGGTAAAGCTGGCCGAGGGACGATTGATGGCGATCAATAATGCCTGGGACGAGATACAGAAAGCGGCGGCGTGATGCGGATTGCCACCTATAATGTTGAATGGTTCGACAGCCTGTTTGATCAGGACGGAGCGCTGTTGATGGATGGCGGTTGGTCACGGCGTCACAACATAACGCGCCTGCAGCAACTTGAGGCATTGGCCAAGGTTTTTGCGGCGATGGATGCCGATGCGGTGATGGTGATCGAGGCCCCTGACAGCAGCCGCAAGCGCAATGGTACAGAGGCGCTCGAGGCGTTTGCCGCGCGGTTCGGATTGCGCACACACAAGGCGCTGATCGGGTTTGCCAACAACACGCAGCAGGAAATATCGTTGCTGTATGATCCCGATGTGATCACGGCGCGGCATGATCCAATAGGCGAGATGACCGGCAAAAAAGGCTCGCCCGATGCGCCACGGTTTGACGGGGTGTTTCGCCGTGATCTGGATGTGGACGCAGCGCCTGAATTGATCACCTTTTCCAAACCGCCGCTAGAGGTGGCGCTGGAAACCAAAGCGGGTACCGCGGTGCGGCTGATCGGGGTACATATAAAATCCAAGGCCCCGCACGGTGCGCGTGGCAAAGTCGAAGTGATGCGCAAGGCGATCGAGAACCGGCGCAAGCAGATGGCGCAATGTATCTGGCTGCGTCAACGAATCGAGGCGCATTTGGCGGCGGGTGATTCCGTGATGGTAATGGGGGATTTCAATGATGGTCCGGGGCTGGATGAGTACGAAAAACTGTTCGGCCGCTCCAGCGTTGAAATTGTGCTGGGCGAGGAGGGGCAGAATTGCCTGTTTGACCCGCACGCGCAAATGATCCTGAGCCGTAAACTTGGGGCCAAACCGGCCACCTCGCGGTTCTATATCAAGCATGAAAAACGGTATTTATCGGTGCTGCTGGACTACATTATGGTGTCATCGGATTTGCGTAAACTGGGGCCGAACTGGCGCATCTGGCATCCGTTTGAAGACCCGGAATGTTACGATATGCCGGAGTTGCGCGAAGCGTTGCTGGCGGCGTCCGACCATTTTCCGGTGACGATTGATCTGGATATATAAGGTTTGTTATTGGCGCGGCCCTTATAGAATCAGCCAACATGCATTATAATAGTTGCATGAAACAAATAGCTGCGATCACACTTGCCGCGTGTTTGGCCCTCTCACCCGCCACAGCGGGTAATAATGACAAGGGCGAAATGGGCGAAGGCCTGAACCTGATGGAAGAGGGCGCAAAGATACTTCTTCGCGGTCTGATGACCGAGATGGAGCCTGCATTCAAGGATTTGAAGGGGTTGGCCGAAGAGATGGCACCGGCATTGGCGCAATTGCAGGGGATGATTGGAGATTTCACCCATTACCATGCGCCCGAGGTTTTGCCCAATGGCGATATCATCATCCGGCGTAAAACCCCGCTTGAGGTTGATCCGCTAGAAGAGGGCGAGATCGAGCTGTAGGAATGAAGGGGCAAAGGCTAGAAATTTTTTAGCGAGAGTTGTTTTTTTTGAAAGAAAACAGGCAAAATCTTTCAAAGATTTTGGGGCCGCATATGCATTTTCCCTACTCTTTCAATTTCATAATATTCACCTCGGCTTCCAAGCTCCCTGCCAAGGACATAAACCGTGCTTCGGCCACTTCTCCAAACAAACCGCGTCCCTTGTTGTTCAGTCGCAATTCCAGCTGTTTTTTCTTTGGGAAATACCTGAGCGTGGCCATTTCATCGAGTCGATCTACC
>JAFLKA010000312.1 GCA_022712735.1 Marinosulfonomonas sp.
CGCTTTGCTAATGTGTTGCGCGGGCTGGGGGTTGAAAAAGGGGCAAAGGTCTATTCGCTTTTGGGCCGCAAGCCCGAACTTTACATCGCGGCACTTGGCACCCTGAAAGCGGGCTGTGTTTTTTGTCCGATGTTTTCGGCCTTTGGGCCGGAACCGGTGCAATCGCGCATGGAAATCGGTGGCGCGCAGGTGTTGGTGACATCCAAGGCGCTGTATCGGCGCAAGGTCAAATCGATCCGCGATAGGCTGCCCGATCTAGCGCATGTGCTGCTGATTGACGGCGAGGTTGACGATACCGAAAACCTGAGCGCCCTGATGGGTGCGGCCCCTGACACGTTTGCTACCGAACCCACCGATCCCGAAGACATCGCCCTGCTGCATTTCACATCAGGCACCACTGGCAAACCAAAGGGGGCGGTGCATGTGCATCAGGCCGTGGTGGCGCACCGCGCGACGGGTCGGATGGCGCTGGATCTGCGGGCAGGTGATACCTACTGGTGCACCGCTGATCCCGGTTGGGTAACGGGCACGTCCTATGGCATCATCGCGCCGCTGGTGATCGGCGTAACGATGATCATTGACGAGGCCGAGTTTGATCCCGAGCGCTGGTATTCGATCCTTGAGGATGAACAGGTCAACGTCTGGTACACCGCCCCCACCGCCATTCGCATGCTGATGAAAGCGGGCGATGCGATGGTCAAGGCGCACAGTTTCCCGCACCTGCGGTTCATGGCCAGCGTCGGCGAGCCGCTGAACCCCGAAGCGGTGATCTGGGGGAACGAGGTGTTCGGAATGCCGTTCCACGATAACTGGTGGCAGACCGAAACCGGCGGCATCATGATCGCCAATTATGCGGCGATGGATGTCAAACCCGGCTCGATGGGCAAACCCTTGCCCGGTATTGCGGCGGGCATCGTCGAGATGGGCGAGGATGGTCTGAACGAGATCACAACACCGCTGGCGATTGGCGAGTTGGCGCTGAGGCCCGGCTGGCCCTCGATGATGCGAGGCTATCTGCACGAGGAAGCGCGCTACCTAAAAGCGTTTCGGGACGGCTGGTATCTGAGCGGTGATCTGGCGATGCGCGACAGTGAAGGATACTACTGGTTCGTCGGGCGCAGCGACGATGTAATCAAAAGTGCCGGTCACCTGATTGGCCCGTTCGAGGTCGAAAGCGCCTTGATGGAACACGAGGCCGTGGCCGAGGTCGCGGTGATCGGCATCCCTGACGAAACCGTCGGCGAAATCGTCAAAGCCTACGTTGCCCTGAAACCGGGGATTGAGGGCGATGATGAGCTGCTGCTTGATCTGCGCGGCTTTGCGCGCAAACGGCTGGGCCCTGCGGTCGCGCCCAAGGAAATCGTGTTTCGCAAAAACCTGCCTAAAACCCGCAGCGGCAAGATCATGCGGCGTCTGTTGAAGGCGCGCGAACTTGGCCTGCCCGAAGGCGACATTTCAACCTTAGAAAGTGATGAGCAATGACAAAGCCCGATCTGAAACCGCACCTTGATCACGCCCATGTCCGTTCCCTGCTAAAGGGCATGATCCGTATTCGCCGCTTTGAAAGCAAATGCGCCGAGCTGTATACCCAGCAGAAAATCGGCGGCTTCCTGCATCTTTATGATGGCGAAGAAGCGGTGGCGGTCGGGGTCATTCCGCGGTTGCAAGCCAAGGACCGGATCATCGCCACTTATCGCGAGCATGGCCATGCGCTGGCCCGTGGCATGCCGATGACCACGGTGCTGGCCGAAATGTATGGCAAGGTCGAGGGCTGTTCAGGCGGGCGCGGCGGATCAATGCACCTGTTCAGCCGTGAGGCGAATTTTTACGGCGGCAACGCGATTGTCGGCGGTGGCCTGCCGCTGGCCGTGGGTTTGGCGCTGGCCGATAAAATGCAAGGGACAGGTGGCGTCACGACCTGCTTCTTTGGCGAAGGGGCGGTGGCCGAGGGCGAGTTTCACGAAGCGCTCAACCTTGCGTCGCTCTGGGATTTGCCGGTGCTGTTTGTCTGTGAAAACAATGGTTACGCTATGGGCACAGCGCTGGATTTAACCGAAGCCGAAACCGACATCAGCGCCAAGGCCCGCAGTTATGCCATCGAGGGTGAAACCGTTGACGGCATGGATGTGGTCGCGGTCGAGGCCGCAACCCGCCGCGCTTTGAGCGCGATTAACGAGTTGAACGAGCCTTACTTTCTGGAATGCCGCACCTACCGGTTCCGCGCCCATTCGATGTTTGACGCCCAAAGTTACCGGAGCAAAGCCGAGGTCGAGGATTGGCGCGAAAAGGGGCCGATTGTCCGGTTTCAGGGCTGGTTGCAGGAAAGCGGCTTGCTGCACGCGGATGAAGTCGAGGTAATTATCGCCGAAGTGGACGCCGAAATCGCCGAGGCGGTTGCCTTTGCCGAGGCGGGCACCGATGAGCCGCTGGAAACCCTGACCCGTTATGTCATGGCCCCTGAACGTCCTGCTGCACCCAAGCCCGACAAGCCCGACAAGATGGTTGAGACCACCTACCGCGACGCGGTAAAGGCGGGGATTGTCGAAGCCATCGAGCGTGATGATCGCGTCTTTCTGATGGGCGAAGACGTCGGCCATTACGGCGGTTGTTACGCGGTCAGCAAGGGATTGCTGGAGCGGTTCGGGGCGGATCGGATCCGCGACACACCGCTATCGGAATCCGGATTTACCGGCGCTGGCATTGGCGCTGCGATGGCCGGAATGCGCCCGATTGTCGAAGTGATGACCGTCAATTTTTCACTGCTGGCGCTTGACCAGATCATGAACACCGCCGCCACCTACCGGCATATGTCGAACAACCAGTTTGGTGTGCCCGTGGTGATCCGCATGGCCACCGGTGCTGGTCGTCAGCTGGCCGCGCAGCATTCGCACAGCCTTGAAGGCTGGTATGGTCATATCCCCGGTTTGCGGGTTCTGGCCCCCGCCACGCTTG
>JAFLKA010000255.1 GCA_022712735.1 Marinosulfonomonas sp.
AACTGCGCCCGATAGCCGTTCCCACACCGCATCGGTCGCCAGCCCTGCGCGGGCCTCGTCCAGATCGGCACCGGCGCTGAACACGCGGCCCTCGCCGGTGATCACCAGCACTTTGGCACCCACGGCAGCCTCGGCAATATCCGCCAGTTGCTCCAGCATCGCCTTGGTCAGGGAATTGGCCTTGTCGGGGCGGCGGATCGTCACCGTCCACAGCCCGCCATCCTTGTTCAGATCAATCATTCAAACCAGCCCCAACCGCGCCCGAATGTCGTCATCCCGCAGGGCGATTTCCTGCCCCAGATATTCATCCGCATCCGCTGTGCACATCCACATCAATGTTTTGGCCACCCATTCAGGCGGGATGTGGTCTTCCCACTCCATTGCACTGACCGGATTGATGCCAGACGCCTTGATCTCGCGCTGCATCTCGGTGGCAACGGTGCCCGGCGACAGGCCCATCGCGCGGATGCCTGCACCCGCGCCTTCCTTATGGGCGCACATGGTCAGCATCGCGGCACCCGCCTTGGACGCACAATAATGGCTCCATCCCTCAAGCGCATTATGGGCTGCACCGGAACTGATGGTGATAATCGTGCCGCCACCCGCCGCCTGCATAATAGGCATCGCCGCACGCATACCGTAATAGACACCCTTTAGATTGATATCGATCGCTTTCCCCCACGCATCAGGGTCCGAAGTGGCAAGGGCCGAGATCGGTTCAATCACGCCAGCATTGTTGATCACCACATCCAGCGTGCCGAATTTGGCAACGGCTGTATGCATCGCCGTTTCAACATCGCCATACCGGCTGACATCACAGGTTATTGCCAATGCCGATGGGCCGATGTCTGCCGCCAGATCATTGATTGCAGTCCCGGACCGCGCCAACAGCACCACATTCGCCCCCGCATCGGCAAATTCCCGCGCAGTTGAGGCCCCGATTCCGCGGCTGGCGCCTGTTATAAATATTGTCTTTCCAGTTATTCCGTCCATTTATCTATCCCTCTTGGTATTATCAGGCTAAAATACTCTTCACATTGTGAATAGTGCTGTCTTACACTTGAATACAGCGCATTTCGCGTCCATTTATACGCCAAGTCATTATTTTTAACTACGAAGGGTTCATTATGACAAACTGGAAATCAATTGGTGGTTCCGCCGCGATTATCACTTTACTGGGGAGCACGGCGACATTTGCCGATGTTACAGCCGCAGAAGTCTGGCAAGACTGGCATGATTACATGACCGGTTTCGGCTATGACGTTACATCGCAAGATGAAGCTTCTGGCGACACAGTAACCATCAATAACCTGGTCATTTCGATGAACCTGCCCGAGGATGACGGCACCATTAAGGTCGACTTCGGCAAGCTGACCTTCAAAGATCAAGGCGATGGCACCGTCGCCATCATCATGCCGGAAACCATGCCGGTAAAGATCAGTGTCGAGGATGAGTTTTCGGTCACGATGAACTACAACTTGTCTGACATGTCGATGGTCGTCAGTGGCTCGGCCACGGAAATGACCTATACCTATTCCGCCGCACAAATGGGCATTTCTATCGCCGATCTGGTGATCGAGGGCGACAAGATTGACGATGCCAAACTTGATGTGATCTTGACCAATATGTCCGGCAGCACCGTCAGCACCACGGGCAACATTCGCCACATGGTTCAGTCGTTTTCTTCCGATATGCTGACATATGATTTCGCTATCAAAGAACCCGACGACGGGTCTTTCGCAATGGCAGTCAAAGGCTCTATCGCCGATTTCAAAGGTAACTCTGACAGCATGATCCCGAATGGTGTGGATTTTGAACAGTTCGCCGCAGCCCTGACGGCTGGCTTTGCGGCCAAAGGCGGGCTGACTTGGGGCGCAGGTGGATACGAGTTCTCTACAACTGATCGCAGTGACGAAGTGACTGGTTCATCCACGTCCGACTCGGGCAGTCTGGATTTCGGCATGGACCGCGACAGCATCCATTACGGTGGCACAGCGATCGGCACCAAAGCGTCGTTCACCAGCTCTGACTTACCCTTCCCTGTCGATATCACTATCGCCGAAAGCGTGTTCAACCTGCTGATGCCTGTTAACAAGTCCGACGCACCGTCAGATTTCGGTATGACCATCAAACTGGGTGATTTCACCATTAGTGACAGCATCTGGGGCATGATCGATCCGGGCAACATCCTGTCACGCGATCCAGCCACGATCAATCTGGAACTTGACGGCAAGGCCAACTGGCTGGTCGACATCATGGACCCTGAAAGCGACGAGATGGCAGAGATCGACATTCCGGGCCAACTGCACGAGCTGACTTTGAAAGCGTTGCAAGTGAAAGTGGCCGGTGCCGATCTGACTGGGTCAGGCGCGTTCACCTTTAACAACGATGATCTGGAAACCTTTGATGGTTTGCCAGCCCCGACAGGTGCACTGGACCTGAAACTGACTGGCGGCAATGGCCTGATGGACAATTTGGTTAAAATGGGCCTTCTGCCCGAAGATCAAGCCATGGGCGCCCGCATGATGATGGGTCTGTTCGCGGTTGTTGGCGATGGCGACGATACGCTGACCTCGAAAATCGAAGTCAATGGCGACGGGTCAATCATGGCCAATGGCCAACGCCTGAAGTAATCTAGCACAATTACCGAATGGGCCGCGAGGGACATCCCCTCGCGGCCCATTTTCGTTTCGGCTTGATATTGGCGACACATCGGTTGAAACTGGCTGAAATTCATCCGTAACGAAAGTAATTATATGGCCCGCCTGACACAGCTTTGCACCAGCACCGCCCTTGCCACCCTGATCGCCACCACCCCCGCCTTTGCTGACATTACGGCAAAAGAGGTTTGGGACAATTGGCAGGACCAGCTAACCACCCTTGGGTATGAGTTAAGTTTTGACGAGGCGATGTCGGCCGGCATCCTGACCATCAACAACCTGACCCTGACAATGGTAGATGACGATCAACAGACATCCACCATTACGCTGGGTCCGGTCGGGTATCGTGAACTGGGTGATGGTTCGGTCGAGGTTATACTGGCTACCGACACGCCGGTTATTTTCAAAACCGACGACGTTACCCTTGCATTCAACCAGAACCATACCGGCCTGTCCTATATCATCAGCGGCGCGCCCGAGGCGATTACCCACAGTATTCAGGCTGATGAAATCTCGCTCACCCTGACTGAAATGCTGGATAAAGGCGAGCCAGTCGAGAACGCAAAGATTGACCTGGCCCTCAGGGCCATATCCGGCACCTCGCTGCTGAAATCCAGTGACTCTGATGAAGTGCTGTCCGATTTCACCATCGGGGAATTCGCCTATGATATAGATCTGAAAGAACCCGGCGAGCGGGGCAAAGCCTATGTCTGGAACGGGTCATTCGCCAATCTGCACGGCAATACCGATTTCGTCATCCCGAAAAACCTGAAAACAGGCACCCCGACAGAACTGTTCGATGCCGGTCTCACCCTTAATTTCGGCGGCGGTTACGGATCAATCAACAGCTATTTTTCGTTTATTGACGGCAATGAAACGGCAAAGGCCACGCTTGCGTCCGACCAAGGCAGCCTTGAATTCGCATTCGGCTCAAAGTCCGGTGGCATGGTTGATGTGATACAAAACCTGGCCCTTGACGCCATATCCCTCGATTTTAGCTTTACCGATAGCGAGAAAGACGAGACCGTGACCCTTGCCGCCTCAATCGCCGACATTAAGGAAGCTGTCGTCGTTACCGTCCCTATCGGTATGGACCCGGAACAAATGCCCGCCGCACTTGAGGCGGGATTCGCCTTCAGCGCCGACCTTACCCACGGGGCAATCAGCGGCGCGTTGTCAATTCCGGAAGAGAACCAACCGGTTTCCGGCACCATGTCCGTTGCATCCGGCGATATGTCTGTTGCGCTGGACCGCGACATGATGCGCTATGGCGGCAGTGCGATTGACACGAAAATGTCGGCGAAAATCGGCGGCATACCTATTCCTTCCATCGAATACTCGATTGGTGAAACGTCTTTCAATACGGTGGTGCCCGTCACCAAATCGACCACGCCCGCACCATTCACCATCCAATATAAAATTGCCGACCTCTGGGTTGGTGAGGATTTGTGGAGCATGATTGACCCAACCACGCAGCTTTCGCACGCCCCCGCAACGATTAGTCTGGATATTACCGGCATGGGCAACTGGCTGATTAACATCATGGATGCTGAATCCGAAGAGGCCCGGAACACGCAAGTCAAAGGCGAGCTGCACGCGCTAACCCTGAACGCGCTGCAAGTAACGGGCGTAGGCATCAACCTGACGGGCGCTGGCGATTTCACCTTTAACAACGACGATCTGGACACCTTCGATGGCATGCCCGCCCCGACCGGCACAATGAATTTGAAACTAACCGGCGGCAATGCATTGATCGACACCTTGATCGAAATGGGCCTGATGCCCGCAGACGAGGCAATGGGCGTTCGCATGGCGCTCAGCCTGTTCACCATTGCCGGTGATGGCGACGATACGCTGATATCCGACCTTGAAATCACCCCAGAGGGTCCGGTTCTGGCCAACGGCAAACGCCTGAAGTAATCCGCGCTCATACCCACAGTAAAAGGTTTTCCTATGACCCGCCTTGGCACCACGACCGCCCTTGTCACCCTGATGGCCACGCCCATATCGGCCGATGTCACCGCAAATGATGTCTGGGATAGTTTCACATCCCTATATCAGGCCTTCGGGATGGACGTAGACGCAACCAGGGCCCAATCGGGAAACCGGCTGAAAATCAGCGACCTGAAGTTATCCGCGGATTTTCCGTTTGATCTGGGATCGATCACCATCACCACAACGGGTTTCGATCTGATCGAGAATGGCGATGGCACAGTTGATATCAAACTCCCCGACACCATGCCGATGGCAATGGCACTGACCCTGCCAAATGATATCTTTGCCACCGCCACAATGGATTACCGGATCAAAGATTACAGCGCACAGGTTTCGGGCGATCCTGATGAATTTACCGTCATA
>JAFLKA010000477.1 GCA_022712735.1 Marinosulfonomonas sp.
TGGTCGCGCCGCTGGAATTCACCATGCGCCGCGATGAGTTTTCCCGCCTTGGTGGCCACACCGACAGCATCCGCAGTGCTGCCGACATTCTGGATAAAGGCGGTGAATATGGCGATGATAGCCGCGCCATCGCCCCTGAGAATGATCTACCGTGGGGGACGCGCTAGATGCCGCAAGCCAGCCTCCTGCCCGATGGCCGTCTGCACCTGAACCACGGGCCGATTGATCTGATCATTCAGGCATGGGGGCCGGACAGACGGGCCGCGTTTGACCAAGCCACAGCTCGTTTTCAGACTGTACTAAGCGAGCTGGCGAGTGAATTGCCATTGTTGCGCGCCGTCACACCGACGCAACCCACAGGTAAAATCGCCCGCAAAATGGCCCTCGCCATCACCCACCACCCTGACACCTTCGTCACCCCGATGGCCGCCGTTGCGGGGGCCGTGGCCGATGAGGTTTGCCATGCCATGTGCCATGGTCTGGCACTGGACAAGGCCTATGTGAACAACGGCGGCGATATTGCCATTCACCTGACACCCACCCACCATCTAACCTGCGCCATCCACGCGGGTAGTGATGCGGGCCACGTCACCCTTACCGCCGATCAGCCCGCGCGTGGGCTGGCCACATCAGGCTGGCACGGGCGCAGCCATTCGCTCGGGATTGCTGACGCCGTGACCGTCATCGCCCGCACCGCCGCCGCCGCAGATGTGGCGGCCACGCTGATTGCCAATGCCGTCAACCTGCCCGACCATCCGACCATCACACGCCAGCCCGCCAACACATTGAACCCCGACAGTGACCTTGGCCCGCGCCGCGTCACCACCGCTGTTGGCCCGCTGACCGACGCCGACATTGCAGCGGCCCTGACCGCAGGCAAAACCCTTGCCAATGACATGATCCGCACCGGAAAAATCACCGCCGCCGCCTTGTTCTTACGCAGCCAGAATTGCTATGCAGGCGACACGCTCGCCCCCACAGGAGAAAGACATGCTCGACTTCAAACTGCGTAAAACCATGATATTCATCGAGGAAATCCAACATGACGGCGGCCCCGTGGCCCAAACCCCGCGCATCCGTGCCGCCATTATTGCCTTGGTCAACAACCCGTTTGCCGGAAAATACGTCGAGGATATTCAGCCCGCGATGGAGGCGCTAAAACCGTTGGGCCTGATGATGACCGACAAATTGATTGACGTCCTGGGCGGCAAAGCTGGCATCGACGCCTACGGAAAATCCGCGCTTGTTGGCGAGGCAGGCGAGCTGGAGCACGCAGCCCTTTGGCACGTCCCCGGCGGCTATGTGATGCGCGAACGTCTGGGCGAGGCGCGCGCCATTGTGCCGTCCAGCAAAAAGGTCGGCGGGGTCGGCACATCCGTCGACATCCCCATCGCCCACATCAACGCCGCCTACGTGCGCGGCCATTTCGACGCGATGGAGGTCCGCGTGCCGGATGGCCCCAAAGCCAACGAAATCATGTTCGCGCTGGCGATGGCCAGGGGGCCCCGCATCCACTCGCGTCTGGGTGGGTTGGAATTGAAAGATGTGGTTGGCAAAGACGGCCTTAGATAGGCTGGGTGTGATCCTTCACATTAGCTAGGTTTGGCCCTAATATTACTGATTGCCGTTACGGGACAGTATGGGGTAGAGCCCACCGAAGAAGGGCCGTTTGTTACCTACTTAGCCTTCCTACCAGAATTCGGATTTGGCATCAGGACTGGGTCATTTGCCGATAGCTACCTGGATAAAACCATTCCTGTTTCAATCGGGTTGATCGGCGATGAGTGATCCGTAAAATACTGATGCAGATAGCCGGTAAATACGCGGGGACAGGGCGGTTTGGTTATCCATTAGCTCACAACCCTTACAAAACACTGCCAGATTTTACCGCGCGGTAAAAATGATGTTTGACTCCGCGCCCCTGTTAACGCTTACTTAACGTCATCTGACGGGGACACGCGCCAATTCATAAATGAGCGCCGGACCATCAGACCCGTTAACAGAAATTTTCTGGGAGGAAATATAGATGAATACAGTTTTCAAACGGCTTGCTGCCGGCCTGATCGTCAGCGCTGGCCTGACCACATCCGCAATGGCGGCAGAATGCATTGCACCTGCCAACCCCGGCGGTGGCTGGGATTTCACCTGCCGCGCTATTAGCAAAATCATGACCGATATCGGCGCTGTAGATGGCCAAATCCAGGTCACCAATATGGCCGGTGGCGGTGGCGGGCTTGCTTATAGCCACGTTGTGAATGACCGCAACACAGACGAAGAACTGATCGTTGCGGCATCTTCCGCGACAGCCACACGTCTGGCACAAAACGCATTCGGCGGCATGACCGCGGATCAGGTGCGTTTCCTTGGCGCTATCGGCGCTGACCCCGGCATCATCGCCGTGGCTGCAGACAGCCCTTATCAAACGCTTCCCGATCTGTTGAACGCGGTGAAAGCTGATCCAGCATCCGTGACATTCGCAGGCGGTTCTGCCGTTGGCGGGTTTGACCACATCAAGGTGCTGATGGCGCTGGCGCGGGTTGGCCATACCGACATCAAATCGGTGAAATACATCGGTCTGGACGGTGGCGGTGATGCGATCGTGCAAACCGTTGGCGGCCACACCCAAGCGGTGACTGGAGATATGTCCGAAGTCGTGGGTTTCCTGAAATCCGGCGACATCCGCGTGATTGCGGTGTTCACCGACGAGCGCGTTCCGGGCTTTGAAGACATCCCGACGGCCAAAGAACAAGGCATCGACGTGGTCGCGGTAAACTGGCGCGGTCTGTATGTGCCCAAAGGCATCTCGGACGAGGCCTATGCCAAATGGGTTGCCGCACTGGACAAGGTTGCTGCATCACCTGAATGGGCCGAGCAGATGACAGCCAACGGTCTGGCGCCATTCACCAAAACCGGCCCTGAATTTGCCGGCTACCTTGATGGTGTGATTGCCGAGATCGAAACCATGTCACGCGAAATGGGCGTCATTCAGTAATGAGTGACCGGCTATTTGGCCTGACGATTATCATCGTGGCGCTGGGGTATATCTTTAGCGCCACATTGATCCAGGTAAGTTTTCTATCCGATCCGGTGGGCTCGAAATCTTTCCCCTACCTGATTGGCGGGATCGCCATTCTGTGCGGCATCGTGGTGATGATTAAACCTGATCCCGACCCCGAATGGCCCTCGCTTGCCACCTTCGGGCGGCTACTGCTCGCCATCTTTGTGCTGGTTGGCTACGCCTATGCCCTAAGGCCGCTGGCCTTCGTTATTCCAACGGCTCTGGCTGCGGGTTTGCTAAGTTACCAGATCCGCCCGCGCGCCCTGCCCGCCGCCCTCACCGGCATCGGTCTGTCGATCGGACTATTCTTTATCTTCAAATACACGCTGGGGCTGGGGCTGTTCGCCTTTCCCCGTAGCTGGTTCTAAAGGCGGAGTTACGCATCATGGAAACCCTGTCACTACTGGCTGATGGCTTTGCCATTGCACTCACCCCGACCACCCTGTTTTTGTCCGTGGTTGGCTGCATCCTTGGCACCGTTATCGGCGCCCTTCCCGGGCTTGGCCCCTCCAATGGCGTCGCCATCCTGATCCCGCTGGCGTTCTCGCTCGGACTGGACGCGACCTCGGCGCTGGTACTGATGACCTCGGTCTATTACGGCGCGATGTATGGCGGGCGGATTTCATCAATCCTGCTGAACATCCCCGGCGATGAACCCGCGCTAATGACAACACTTGATGGCTATCCGATGGCCAAAGCAGGCCGCGCGGCGGACGCGCTGGTGTTGTCCGGTGTTGCCTCGTTCGTCGGTGCGTTCCTCGCCACCATCGGGCTGATCCTGCTGGCCCCGCTGCTGTCGCGCGTCGCCTTTCTGTTTGGCCCCGCC
>JAFLKA010000527.1 GCA_022712735.1 Marinosulfonomonas sp.
TGCATCAATCACCTCGCCCAACAACATGGCGCGGCCATCGCCAAGTTGAGGTGAGAATCCGCCAAACTGGTGGCCTGCGTAAACCTGAGCCAGTGGTTCCGCGCCCTCGGGTGTAGCGCTGCCAGATAACACAGCCACACCTGCGAGGGAGCGCAGCTGTGCAACATCCAGCCCCAATTCAGCCACAAGTGCGGCGTTCAGCGCGATCAGTTTTGGGGCGGTGACGGGGCTGGGGCTGATGCGGGTGTAAAACGGCGCGGGCAGCCGGGCATAGCTGTTGTCAAACGGGATGGTCACAGACATGATGCTAAAATACCCGCGTCATCAGGTGGTATTTCTCGCGGGCCTCGAACCCCAGACGGGTATACAGCCGCTTGGCCCTGACATTATCCCGCGCCACCTCAAGATGCAGCGCCTTGACGCCGTAATCGGCTAGTGCCGGCATCAGAGCGCGCAACACCTCGCCCCCCATGCCGCGGCCACGCACGTTTTCGCGGATGTAGAATTCATCAATGAAGGCGTCAATGCCGCCCATTTCCACCGAATAGCCAAAGGACACAACGATATAGCCCACCGGCCCTTTGCGTGGCCCAACCAGATAGGCCGCCCCGTGTGGCGAGCCCTCTAACAAGGGCAAAAGGGCTGCCTTGCGATCCTCGTCGCTCTGCTCGATCCCCTCATGGGCATGAAACGCAGCCACCAGCGATTGCAGGCGGGGCAGATCATCGGGTTTGGCCAGATGCAGGGCGGCGCTCATCGGCAAACCTGCATGGGGGTAGGGTGGGTCATATCAGGCATGCGTCCTTTATTTAACGAGTTTATAGGCGGGAAAAACACCAGTATAGGTTCCTTTAATGCGCCTGCCGATCACATGCTCCCCCGTCGGGAGGATTTCACCGCCTGCTTCGCTTAACCTGATCCGTATCAGATCAACATCAAAAGAAAAACTGACTTCCCCGCCGTCAGTGATCATAAACCCGCTCAATTCATCGGCCCCGCATTCATTTAACCGTCTGAAAACTGGCGTATGGGTAACGTTAAACCAGCATCAGTAATCGCCTGCAACATACGGGTATACAAGCGCGAACGCGGGGAATTCGCCGCTGTAATGGCCTTCAATGTGAACAGATGCCTCGTTCGGGATTGTATTGCTCAAAATCCAGACGCACCAATGTGGCCGAAACATCGAACCCGATTTTACCATCTCCATCAAAGACCAGATTCAGGATACGGATGGCCCCATGCTTCATCAACCAGAATAACGCGGAATACTTCCAATGCTTTAGTCTTTGGGTTTTGGTCAAATTCTACCGAGAACAGCTCGGGTTCCAGTTTGCCATCCGCGTCGATTCCGTTTGTGGCCTGAACGGTAAAACTTTTAACCCATCGCTGATTTTGATCAGCAAAGGCGACAAAATGCAGATCACTGAACTCTATGTCCGCATTGGAGGTCGAGACCAAATCCAACCGCTTCCCGTTATATTCGCCACTGAAAGCCCCGATTTTTTCAAACCCCGCGGGCATATCGAATGCGGTGGCGGGCAGGGCAAAACACATTGCGGTTGCGCAGGTTGCCAACAAACGCAAGATTATTCCTCCATCTCGCTGGCGGGCATTTTACCGCTAAAACGGCCCACGATGTGCGCCCCTTGGGCACCGGCAATCGGCTCCTCGCTTTGGGTTGTGACGCGCACCAGATCGGCGGAAAAATCGAAACTGATGCTGCCATCCGCGCCCATCTCGAAATTATCCAGGCGCTTTTGACCAAGTGGGCCATCCGCCGTCAGATTGTTTTCATAGGATTCATCATATACCTGAACAAACAGCAGGCTCATCGGGCCGCCGGCAATGCCGCTTTGCAATGACATGCTAATGATCGGGAAACCCGGCTCGCCATCTTTGATGTCCGCAAACCCGTCAATCAGTAACAGTTTGACGCCAGCAGGTGACATTTGGCGAATGCTG
This sequence comes from Marinosulfonomonas sp., assembly GCA_022712735.1. Next base: position 1,966 of record JAFLKA010000527.1, read on the forward strand.
CTATGATCATTTGTAATGTCAAAAACACTTGTGAACTCAATGCTGTCGCCATTTAATTCGACAGTGAACTTGCCGATCTCTTCGATGTCATCTTTACAGGCGGTCAGGGCCAGAACAAAGGCCATTAGAAGTGCTGGAACGAAACGCATGATATTTCCTTGGGTTGCTGAATTGACCAAAGGGTAGCAGGCACGGTGCGGGGTGGCGATACCGGAATTCCTGACCTTGTGACCTAAAGCCGCGAAATCATGGCGCATCCTTTGGCGATCCTGTAACCCGCCGTTGACCACCCCGCCAAAATACCGCACCCTGCGGTGGAATTTGGTGCAACTTAAACGGTGACCTGTAATGAAACGCTTTGCTCTGATCATCCTGCAGCTATTGTTTGGCGGGCTTGTATTCACCATTTAATCGGGGTGTCAGCGGTGTTTTTCCCGAGCATTACCAATGGAACCAGCGCCTGACTTTGGTGATCGATACGCCCGACGGCGAATTGCTAGCGGCGAGCGCCACACAGGGCACTGCCGGTTATGCGCGAGTGGCGATTGCGAGTTCGGATCACTGGGGCTATGGCCTGCATGGCGAGGCGATTGTGGCCGATCTGGGTGGCGGGCGCTATCTGTTTGCGCTGCTGGCGAACAAGCAATTGGCCGAGGCGATTTTCCGTGATCTGATGGGCAGCGGCGACCGGCGTGATCTGTATCAATGCCTGCCGCATCAGGCTGGCAAGGGCGCACGGCGGCTGACGCCAGATGCTTATCCGCTGCTGGTGACGTTTGGCGATCTGTCTGATCCGGCGTCGGTTATGCGGGTTGATCCGGCGGATTTGGCGGCGACGTTTGGCGAAGGGTTTGCCCTGCGCGAGATCACGCTGGAGGTGACGGATGACGCGGTAACCGGGCGCGTGGTTGAGGGGGGTGTTGGGGTGGGTATCCAATTGGAGCACTCAGCTTGATGGCGACAGATACCATCGGGCCGCTGCTCAAAACAGACTTGCAAATGATTTGAACATTTTGGACTTCTTGAGGTTGATTAAATGACTATTTCAAAAGATCTGTTTCTCGCAATCCTTTCTACGGATTCTTAAAATCAGGGCTGTGATTGTAAGGTTGAGCATGGGAAAAACCAAATTGGGGCCTGACCGAAAGCACAGTCATCTCCTATCGCGGTATGGATCAGGCACCTTTTCCTAAAGCCGTGCCAGCCTATCTGTCAGCAGATCAAAGAACCCATCCGCATCCACGCTGCCGATAAAGGTGGCGTTGGGCGCACGGTCGGTCACGTCCCACCAGTCGGCCACGGTCATGCCGCGGGTCAGGGTTGATCCGGTTTCGATTTCGACATTCACATGGCGGCCGCGGAAAAGGTCGGGCCGGATCAGATAGGCGGTGACGCAGGGGTCATGCAGGGGGGCACCTTCAGAGCCGTATTTTTCCTTATCAAACCGCTCGAAAAACTCGGTCATTTTGGCGACGGCTTCGCCCACAGGGGTGCCGATGTTGCGGAATGCGTCGTTGCGTTGCTTGGTGACCAGCACTTTGTGGGTTACATCCAGTGGCATCACCACGATAGGTGCGCCGGATTTAAATACAATATCAGCGGCTTCTGGGTCGACGTAGATGTTGAATTCGGCAGCGGGAGTAATATTCCCCACCTCGAAATAGGCGCCGCCCATCAGGATGATTTCCTGCACACGTTCGGCAATGTCGGGGGCTTTTTGAAAGGCGGTGGCGATGTTGGTCAGCGGGCCGAGCGGACACAGGGTGATGGTGCCAGCGGGGTGCGTGCGCAGGGTGTCGATGATGTAATCCACGGCGTGGCCGTCGGTCAGCTGCATGGTTGGGTCGGGCAGGTTGGGACCATCAAGGCCGGTTTTGCCATGCACATGTTCGGCCGTTACCAGCGTGTGCGCCAGTGGGCGGTCGCATCCGGCGTAAACGGGGATATCGGTTTTGCCAGCGAGTTCGCAAATGATGCGGGTGTTTTTCTGGGTCAGGGGTAGGGGCACGTTGCCGGCAACGGCAGTGATGCCGATCACCTCCATGTCCTCGGGGCTGGCCAGCGCCAACAGGATCGCCACCGCGTCGTCTTGACCAGGGTCTGTATCGATGATGATTTTGCGCGCTGTTGTCATTTGGCGTTCCCTTACTGAAGGGGCACAATGCCTGCGCAGGTGGGGGCTGTCCAGCCAAATGAGGTGTTGTGCCGCGCTACGCGCGTCACCCCAAGCGCTGCCCCCTGACGGGGACAGCGCGGGCAGGTATTTGAGGCAAGAAGAAGGGGAGAGGTTAGCCGTCGAAATCAACCACTTCGATCATTTTCAAGGCCGCGCCACGCAGTTTGGCGATGTCCATCAGATTGACGTTATCGGCGGTGAAGCTGCCCCAGCTTTGAACCAGTTCGCTAGGCGATGTGCCGGGGGCGATCGGGTATTCATAATTCTGCTCGGCATAGATGGTTTGCGCCTCGGGCGAGGCGAGGAACTCCATCAGTTTGATCGCGTCGGCCTTGTGCGGCGCGTATTTGGTCAGCGCCATGCCTGATACATTCACATGTGTGCCGCCGCCTTCAAAGATCGGGAACACCACGTTAACGCTGTCGGCCCATGCGACCTGATCGGGGTTATTGACCATTTTGCCCATGTAATAGGTGTTGCCTAACGCGATGTCGCACTCACCGGCCCAAACCGCCTTGACCTGTGCGCGGTCATTGCCTTGGGGTGTGCGGGCCAGATTGGCTTTGACGCCTTCCAGCCAGAGTTTCGCGCCATCCTCGCCCATATGGTGGATGGCGGCGGACACCAGCGCGACGGTGTAGGCGTGGGTGCCGGAACGGGTGCAGATGCGGCCTTTCCATTTAGGATCGGCCAGATCGTTATAGGTGGCGGGGGCGTCGGCAGCGCGGGTTTTGGAGGCAAACAGGACGCGGGCGCGGGTGGTCAGGCCGAACCATTCACCAGCCGGATCACGCAGATCGGCGGGGATGTTGGTGGTCAGGATGTCGGATGTGACTGACTGGGTGTGGCCCGCCTCGACCACGCCGTTCAGGCGGGCGATATCGACGGTGAAAATCAGATCGGCAGGTGTGCGGTCACCTTCGGCGTCGAGTTTCTCGATCATGCCTTTTTTCAGGAAGGCGACGTTGACTGTGATGCCTGTGGCCTCGGTAAATTTGTCCATCAGGGGTTGGATCAATTCGGGCTGACGGGTGGAATAGACGTTGACCTCTTGGGCCAAGGCGGGGGCGGCAACGGCGATAGCGGTGGTTGCGAAAAGAGTGGCGCGGAATTTGGGTAGCATGTGTTTGCTCCTGTAGGTTTCTATCCGCGCTTAAATCCGACTAAAATAGTCAGGTCAATACCTGATTAAAAAAGTAAGATAACTTTATGCGCTCCGCGCGGGGATATTTATAGAACGAAAATGGGGAAAGCTATTCTTCGGTTTTCACTACGTTCCACAGGGTATCCATCTCGGCCAAGTTGGATTGTGACGGGGTTTTGCCAAGGTTCGCCAGCTTGGCCTCGACCGCCTCAAAGCGGCGGGTAAATTTGGCGTTTGCGGCGCGTAAAGCAGATTCTGGGTCAAGGTTCAGGTGGCGGCCAAGGTTGGCCATCACGAACAACAGATCACCGAATTCTTCCTCAACCTCGGTTTGGCTCAGGGTATCTCGGGCCTCGACCAGCTCGCGGGATTCCTCATTGATCTTGTCCAGCACCTGATCGGTCGACGGCCAGTCAAACCCGACCCGAGCTGCGCGTTTTTGCAGCTTTAACGCCCGTAGCAGGGCGGGCAGGCCAATGGCGACCCCGTCCAAGGTGCCGCGCTCAGACTTGCCGGCCCGTTCCGCCGCCTTGATCGCCTCCCAGTCGGCGGTTTGTTGTTCGGCAGATTTATCGCGGCTCTCGTTGCCAAACACATGCGGGTGGCGGGCGACCATTTTATCGGAAATCGCGCGGGTGACAGTATCGAAGGTGAAATGCCCCGCTTCTTCGCCCATTGCGGTGTGATAAACGGTTTGCAGCAGCAAATCGCCCAATTCGCCTTCCAGATCGGCCATATCACCACGCTCAATCGCGTCTGCGACCTCGTAGGCCTCTTCAATCGTGTAGGGCGCAATGGAGGCAAAATCCTGTTCAATATCCCATGGGCACCCCGTTTCAGGGTCGCGCAGGCGGCGCATAATTTCCAGCAGGCGCGGCATGCCGCCATCGGGGTCATTTATCAGGTCGCCGTTTGTAAGGTTATTGTCTTTGATCATTGCGCTATCGCCAAATCTGGGGAAGGGTGGCGTCAGTTACACACCATGTCAGGTCAGGAGTCCACAATGCCCATCGTCAACCGTATCGCTGAGTTTGCCAAGGATATGCAGGGTTGGCGGCGCCATTTGCACCAGCATCCCGAACTTGGCTTTGAATGCCATGAATCGGCGGCGTTTGTGGCGGAACGGCTGCGCGAATTCGGGGTGGATGAAATCCATGAAGGGATTGCGACCACGGGGATCGTGGCGATCATCAACGGGCAGGCGGACGGGCCGACGATTGGTCTGCGGGCAGACATGGATGCGCTGCCGATGCCTGAAGAAACGGGGCTGGAGTATGCTTCTGTGGTGGATGGCAAGATGCACGCTTGTGGTCACGACGGCCATACTACCATGCTGCTGGGGGCGGCGCGATATCTGGCGGAAACACGCAATTTTTCCGGTCGTGTGGCGCTGATTTTCCAGCCCGCCGAGGAAGACGGCGGTGGTGGCGAGGTGATGTGTGACGAGGGAATTATGGACCGGTTCGATATTGGCGAGGTTTACGCATTGCACAATATCCCTGATCTGCCTTTGGGCACATTTTCCACTACACCGGGCCCGATCATGGCGGCGGCGGATGATTTCGAGATTTATATCAAAGGGTTGGGCGGTCATGGCGCCTATCCACAAGAAACCCGCGATCCGGTGGTGGCGGTGATTGCGCTGGCCAGCGCGTTTCAGACGATTGTCAGTCGTAACCACGACACACGTAAAATGATGGTGGTGTCGGTGACGCAAATCCATACCGGAAGTGCGAGCAATGTGATCCCCGAGGTTGGGGTGGTTGGCGGCACGGTGCGCACCTTTGATAAGGACGTAAAGGAAATGGCCAAACGGCGGATACGCGAAATTTGCCGCGGCATTGCCGAAACCTACAATGTCGAGGTGGAGCTGACTTATAACGATGGTTATCCTCCGACGATCAACGATGCCGACAAGGTGGCGCTGGCCGCTGCCGTGGCCACCGAGGTGTCCGGCGTGGATAATGTAGTGGCCGATCAGGACAGCGAAATGGGGGCGGAGGATTTCTCTTATATGCTGGAGAAACGCCCCGGAGCCTATCTGTTTTTAGGGCAGGGTGACGGGCCGGGGGTGCACAATACCGGCTATGATTTCAACGACGAGATTTCGCCTGTAGGAGCATCGTTTTTCGCCCGTATGGTCGAGACACGGCAACCCGTGAAAGGATAAAGCATGGCACTGGAAGACGCGAAATCACAGGTTGATACGGCGATCACCCGCGAGGGCCATAAGGGGTTGTCGAATGAAAACACCTTTGGCGGTATCACCTCGTTTTTGCGCCGCACCTACACCAAAGACCTGACTGGCGTTGATCTGGCTGTCACCGGCGTGCCGTTTGACCAAGCGGTGACCAACAGGCCCGGCACACGGCTGGGCCCACGGGCGATCCGCGAGGCATCCTGCCTGCAAGCGCCCGATGCGCCTTATGGCTGGGACATTGACCCGATGAGCGAGATGAACGTGGTGGATTACGGCGATCTGGCGTTTGATTACGCCAACATTCCGGCGTTTCCGGCGGCGTTGACTGCGCATATCACCGGAATACTGGATGCGGGCGCGGCCTCGCTGTGCCTTGGGGGCGATCACTATATTTCTTTCCCGATATTAAGGGCTTACGCGGCAAAGTTCGGGCCATTATCGCTGCTGCAATTCGATGCGCACACCGATACATGGGCCGATGATGACATGTCCCGCGTTGATCATGGCACGATGTTTTATAAAGCGGTCAAGGAAGGGCTGGTTGATCCTGCGCGCAGCGTTCAGGTCGGGATCCGCACCACCAACGAGGACACATTGGGTGTGAATATCATTGACGCGCGCGAG
>JAFLKA010000536.1 GCA_022712735.1 Marinosulfonomonas sp.
AAGGTCTATGTGCAGCAAACCGTTTTCCATTGCGGCCTCCCCCACTTCAACCCCGTCCGCCAAAACGAAACTCTTTTGAAACTGCCGCGCCGCAATGCCGCGATGCAGGAACACACGGCCCTCATCCACCTCGCCTTGGCGACCACGCACCACCAGTTGACGAGCCTCGACTGTGATAGACAGCTCAGCCTCGCCAAATCCGGCCACCGCCAGTGTGATGCGGTAACTGTGCTCGCTGGTCTGCTCGATATTAAAGGGCGGGTAACCATCCGTGCCGGATTTCGCGGTGCGTTCCATCAGGCGTTCCAACTGATCGAACCCCAGCAAAAAGGGATGCGTACTTAGCGTCAATTTCGTCATCAACATGTCCTTCATCAAGCGACAGTTCAGTGCAGGCCCCGCATGCGGCAACCCGTTCTTAATAGATATGGGCAGCCACAGCCCACAGTGCAAGGGCAGCAGATCACGCCAAACCCTTCCCGCAACGCAAAAAAACGGCTATTCAGAAGGTTCCAGCAACCGACTCACGGTAACAATGCCCCAATGAACACCCCGATTGAAATGAACCACGAAGATGTGCAGCGCGTCCGGCTTGAGGTTTTGCGCCGCGAACACCGCGATCTGGACGAGGCAATTCAAGCGCTCGAAGAGGTCAGGCGCGGCGACCAGTTGACGATCCGCCGCCTGAAAACCCAGAAATTGCGCCTAAAAGACCAGATCGCCGCGATTAAGGATGACCTCACCCCCGATATTATTGCGTGAGCCCGCGCAATCGGTATAGTCCGCGTTCGCAAGTTAGGATGGCACAATGACAGACGTAAAAATCGGCATCATCATGGGGTCCCAGTCGGATTGGCCCACCATGCGGTTGGCCGCCGATATTCTTGATGAACTGGGCGTGGATTACGAGACTAAAATCGTCTCGGCGCACCGCACACCGGACCGGCTGTGGGACTATGGCAAAACCGCTGTTGACCGTGGCTTGCAGGTGATCATCGCGGGCGCTGGTGGTGCGGCGCATTTGCCCGGCATGATGGCCAGTAAAACCCGCATTCCGGTGGTTGGCGTGCCAATCCAAACCAAAGCATTGTCTGGCGTCGATAGCCTCTATTCCATCGTGCAAATGCCCAAAGGGTTTCCCGTCGCCACCATGGCCATCGGCGCCGCAGGTGCCGCCAACGCAGGCCTGATGGCCGCTAGTATCCTCGCGCTAAATGATACCGCTTTGGCCACGCGACTTGATGCTTGGCGCGCCGCCCTTTCGGCCTCGATTCCGGATGAGCCATCCAATGACTAACCCATTACCATTAGGCGCAACCATCGGCATCCTTGGCGGCGGGCAACTGGGCCGCATGCTCTCGGTCGCCGCCTCCCGCCTCGGCTTCAAAACCCATATATTCGAGCCGGGTGCAAACCCGCCCGCAGGCCACGTCGCGGACCAAGTCACCACCGCACCCTATGACGATGATACCGCCCTGACGGATTTTGCGGGCGCGGTCGATGTGATCACCTATGAATTCGAAAACATCCCGACATCGGCGCTGGATACACTGGAGCGTTTACGCCCGATCCACCCGAACCGCCGCGCACTGGCCACCTCGCAGGATCGCCTGACCGAAAAGGAATTCCTGCAATCGCTCGGGCTAAACACCGCCCCCTTCGCAACCGTCGATACGCTGGACGACCTAACCACCGCCCTTGAAACCACAGGCACCCCCGCCATCCTAAAAACGCGGCGCTTTGGCTATGATGGCAAGGGCCAAGCCCGCATCATGACCACGGGTGACGCCGCCAAAGCCCACGCCGACATGGCGGGCGCCCCCAGCCTGCTGGAAGGGTTTGTCGATTTCAGTCACGAGGTCTCGGTCATCGCCGCCCGCAACCAACAGGGTGACATCGCCTGCTATGACCCGGGGCAAAACGTGCATGTGGATGGCATCCTGCGCACAACCACCGTGCCCGCCACCCTGACCACCGCGCAAACCACCGACGCCGTGCTGCTGGCGGCCCGCATCCTGAATGAACTGGATTATGTCGGCGTGATGGGGGTCGAACTGTTCGTCACCCCCCAAGGGCTGATCGTCAACGAATTTGCCCCACGCGTGCACAATTCAGGTCACTGGACCCAGAACGGCTGTGCGATTGACCAGTTCGAACAGCATATCCGCGCCGTAGCAGGCTGGCCGCTTGGCGACGGCAAACGCCACTCTGATGTCACAATGGAAAACCTGATCGGCGATGATATGGACACCGTTCCCACACTGGCAGCCGAGCCCAACACCGCCCTGCACCTCTATGGCAAAGCCGAAACCAAACCGGGCCGCAAGATGGGCCACGTCAACCGGATTACCACCTAACCCCTTCTTCTTGCTACAGCGATTTGCATTAACCGGAAACAGAATTTGCCCCAAGAGTGGGCGAATTCTGATGCACTTTAAGATTAAAAATGCAAACCGCTGGAAATACCTGCCGCGCGGCACGCGCATTAAATCTCTTACTCGAAACTCAGCCGCACCGCATCCGCATAGCTCAACTCGCGATCAAACGCGCCCGTTGCCAAAAACAGTTTCACCTGCGCCACCACCAGCGGGCTGTTCATCATATAGGTGTGCGTGACCGGCAAAACGATATGGTCGCGCATCCCCTCCAGCCGCGTCGCCGCAACCGAAACCTTGCCATCATCAGCACCGGTGATCATCGCTGAATACATCGGGTTCAGCGACCGGTTTCCAGCAATGATCCCCAGTTCATACCCCGAAGCCCCCAACCGGTTCGGAACCGATCCCTGATCCGTGCCCAGCTCCATCCCCGCTGGACCATTGATCATCTGGAACAATTCCCAGTCGCCCAGCAGATCAACCAGTTCCGACCCGCTGTTGGGCGGGGCCATCATCACCACGCGGCCCGTCTTGTCGGTCCTGTTTTGCGCCAGATACATCCGCACCAGAATACCACCCATTGAATGGGTCACGAAATGCGCCTTCTGGCCGCTACACCCGTCCACCGCTTCTGGCAGACCATGCAAAACCAGCTGCTCCAGCGGCTCACGCGTGGACGGGTAGGAAATATTCACCACCTCGTATCCCGCATGCGACAGGGCCTGTTCCATCACCATCAATGATGCATTACTACGCGCCAGCCCATGCACCAAAATTGCGCAATCGGCATTGGCCAACGTGGGGAAAAACATCAAGATAAAGATCAAGAACCGTTTCATAAAAAGTGATATAGCCCCTGCGATGCGGCATTAAAAGGTCAGACGATCCATACCCTTAGCGACGCATTGACACTGCAACCCCGCCCAGCACCAACAGACTGGCCACAATGATCCGCATGCTCACCGTTTCATCCAGAAATACGATACCACCCGCCATCGCAATCACCGGCACGCTTAACTGCGCCACCGCCGCCTTTGTTGCCCCCAGATGCGGTAAAATCCGGTACCACAGCGCATAGCCCAACCCCGAGGTCACACCGCCCGACAAAGCCGCCAACATCGCGCCCCACGCGGTGATCCGGTCTGGCAAGATAACGAACACCAGCACAGCCAACGGCATCGCCAGCAGGAAATTCATCGCGGTAGACCCCAGCGCGTCCGTGGCCCCGCGCCCCAACAACGAATATATCCCCCACCCCAGCGCCGCGGCGGCCATCAGCACACCACCGGCAAGCGACAGGGACGCGCCAGCCCCAGGCCACAACAGCCAAACCAGCCCGCTGAACGCCAACCCCGCCCCGAGCCACCGTTGTAGCGGTACCTCTTCACGCAGAAGTATCGCACCAGCAAACATCGTCACCTGCACCCCGCCAAACAGCAGCAACGCACCCACCCCCGCAGGCAGGCTGACATAGGCAAAGGAAAACCCCAGCACATAGAGCGCCAAGGACAACGGACCTATCGCATCTTTCAGACGGGGCCACAGCACAGGGCGCGCCCCACCGCCTCTGACCCAAACCAGCACCATCAGCACAACCGCGCCAGCAGCCAGCCGAATAGCCGCAAAAGCAGCCGGTCCCATCCCCGCATCCACCAAAGCCAACCGGTTCAGCACCGAATTGGCGGCGAATGCGATCATGGTGAAGGTGGTGAGAAAGATCAGGCGCATGGGTTTTACTCTAGCTTTTACATAGCTTCGCGCATTCGGTTTGCCCGTACAATATCCTTTTTGCGCCCAAACAGCCTGAAAATGCTAATCACTTCTGCTTGTTCGGGGACAAATAACACAACGCCTTGTCGCACAATCTTCTGACGTGTTTTCGGCAACACTGGATGCCACCCACTTTGATGCCGAACCTCCAACCCTGCCATAACCTCGACATCCACCCCGAGAACCCTGTGCTTTAACAATACCTCGGACCGGAATCGTCCGGCGCCAGAACCTGCGCAATTCTCGCATTCCCATTCCTGACCAAGCGCCAACCCGTCTTTTTGTGAAACCAGAATATCTATGTCACCAATTGGCCCGGGATCAACCCCGTGCAGCACCATTGATACGCTGCCGATAATCCACCACGGATCAGTTGCCAATTGCATCTGGGTTGCGCACTCCAGTAACGCCTGTTCAAAAGACTTTGTAAGCCCCATGCAAACTGACTCCTGTTTTGCTGTGACAGACCTGCCTATAAATACTCACGTTGTGCGCTGATAGATAGTCCACAAAACTAGCGGCCACCGCCAAATGTAAAAGGGCCGCCCAAACAGGCAGCCCTTTCAAAGTATTCGCGTGTGGAACGGATAGGCTCTCGGTGCTTGGCCTTAGGGCCAAACACCTGTCGCCTCCGGTCAAAATCCCAACGGGATTTAGACCGTTTACATCATGCCGCCCATTCCGCCCATGCCGCCCATGTCAGGCATACCGCCACCAGCAGCCGCAGGGGCTGGCTTGTCGGCGATCATGGCTTCGGTGGTGATCAGCAGACCCGCGATGGAGGCTGCATCTTCCAGTGCTGTGCGCACAACTTTGGCCGGATCAATCACGCCGAATTTGAACATGTCGCCATATTCTTCGGTCTGCGCGTTAAAGCCAAACGTCACGTCGTCGCTCTCACGAACCTTGCCAGCAACCACAGCCCCGTCAACACCCGCATTTTCAGCGATCTGACGCAGCGGCGCTTCCAGCGCACGGCGAACGATTGCAACACCGGCGTCCTGGTCCGAGTTCTCGCCTTTGACTTTGGACAGCGCTTTGGCTGCCGTCATCAGGGCAACACCACCACCAACAACAACACCTTCTTGCACGGCCGCACGGGTCGCGTTCAGGGCATCGTCAACGCGGTCTTTGCGCTCTTTCACTTCGATTTCGGTCATGCCGCCAACGCGGATAACAGCAACACCACCGGCCAGTTTGGCCACGCGCTCTTGCAGTTTTTCACGATCGTAATCAGATGTGGTTTCTTCGATCTGGGTGCGGATCTGGCCAACACGCGCTTCGATCTCGGCTTTTTCGCCGTTGCCATCAATGATCGTGGTCTCGTCTTTGGTGATTACGATTTTCTTGGCAGACCCCAGCATGTCGATAGTGACATTTTCCAGTTTCATGCCCAGATCTTCGGAGATCACCTGACCACCGGTCAGAATGCCGATGTCTTGCAACATGGCTTTGCGACGATCGCCGAAACCAGGTGCTTTAACAGCCGCGATTTTCAGACCACCGCGCAGTTTGTTGACAACCAGAGTTGCCAGCGCTTCGCCGTCGATGTCTTCAGCGATGATCAGCAAAGGTTTGCCGGACTGGATCACAGCCTCGAGCAGTGGAACCATAGCTTGCAGCGACGAAAGTTTCTTCTCGTGCAGCAGGACCATGCAATCTTCCATTTCAGCGATCATTTTGTCAGGGTTGGTGACAAAATAAGGGCTCAGGTAACCGCGGTCGAACTGCATGCCTTCAACAACTTCGGTTTCTGTTTCCAGACCTTTGTTCTCTTCAACAGTGATCACGCCTTCATTGCCCACACGCTGCATAGCGTCGGCAATTTGCTGGCCGATATCGGATTCGCCGTTGGCGGAAATGGTGCCGACCTGTGCAACTTCTGCACTGTCTTTCACTTCGCGTGACGAATCTTTGATGGTTTTAACCGCAGCAATTGTCGCCAGATCAATACCACGTTTCAGATCCATCGGGTTCATGCCAGCGGCAACCGATTTCAGACCTTCGCGCACAATCGCCTGTGCCAGAATGGTGGCTGTTGTGGTGCCGTCACCAGCTTCGTCATTGGTGCGCGATGCCACTTCTTTCAGCATCTGTGCGCCCATGTTTTCGAACTTGTCTTCCAGTTCGATTTCTTTGGCAACTGTCACACCGTCTTTGGTGATGCGCGGTGCGCCAAAGGATTTGTCGAGGATCACGTTACGGCCTTTGGGGCCCAGCGTTACCTTTACCGCATCGGCAAGAATGTTGACACCGGCCAACAAACGATTGCGTGCATCGGTATTGAATTTGACTTCTTTAGCCATTTTCTAAAACTCCTGATAATTCTTAAGATTGTAAAGAGAAACGACTAGCCCAGCAGGCCCATGATGTCGCTTTCTTTCATGATCAACAGCTCTTCGCCGTCAATCGTAACTTCGGTGCCGGACCATTTGCCAAACAACACTTTGTCGCCAGCTTTAACAGCCATCGGGATCAACTCACCACTGTCTTTGCGAGCGCCCTCACCACAAGCGATAACTTCGCCTTCGGCAGGTTTTTCTTTTGCACTATCGGGAATAATCAACCCGCCAGCAGTTTTCTCTTCGCCTTCAAGGCGACGTACCAGAACACGGTCATGAAGTGGTGTAAAAGCCATCTTTGAACGCTCCTTCGATCAAGGTTAAAATCACATTAGCACTCAGCTCGACCGAGTGCTAACAGACTGGATTTAGGGATGCAGGCGGGCGGAGTCAACCGACGGGTGTTGATTCTTTTACCCAAGCCCCGT